>JAILGS010000043.1 GCA_024696615.1 Lachnospiraceae bacterium | reverse complement strand
ACAATTCCTTCATTGGTCATCAGATAGCGTAATAATTCATATTCTTTTAGTGTCAGGCTAATGGTAGCATCCCCCGCAGTAACGGTGTGTCTTTCGTGATCTAACAGAATATCACCCACGGAAAGCTGGGATGGTTCCTCTTCCACTACACGTCGCAGTAATGCCTTAACTCGGGATAATAATTCCATCACGGAGAAAGGTTTGCGAATATAATCATCGGCTCCCATATCAAGACCGCGAACCATATCCATCTCCGAGGTCTTGGCAGTAATCATGATGACTGGGATTTTTCTGGTTCTTGCATCATTTCGAAGTTTTCGAACAATTTCATATCCATCTTCATCCGGTAGCATGATATCTAATAAAATCAAATCCGGAAGAATATCCTCTATTTTTTCAAAAAAGGTGGATGCCCTGTCAAACATTTGCACCATATAATTACTATTTTTTAATACCATGCGTTCAATTTCCTGAATGCTTGGGTCATCTTCCACTACATAAATTAATGCCATAACTCTTTCTCCTGTTCATCCACCAACTTATGGCAGAATATAGATCTGTTTCAAACGAAGGTATTCCTTCTGGAAGTATGGATCACTTCCCTTCACCTTCACATCCACATATTGATGCATCTCTAATTCATCGGATTGAATTTCAATGAGTGCCGCAGCAACATTGGAACAATGATCCGAAACTCGTTCGTAATTGGTCATGATATCTTCTAGGAGAATTCCTGCTTCCATAGAGCATTCCCCCACACGGAGACGATGAATATGACGCTGTTTCATCTCCATGACCAAATCATCAATCACTTCTTCTAATGGTTCTACATTCACCGCGTTCGTTAAATCTTCCGCTTCGAATACGGACTCCGTCATTTGCATTATATCACGAAGAGCGTTACCTAAGGCAGCTAATTCTTCTTTTCCCTGACTACTAAAGGTAAGCCCCTGATCCTGCATTTTCTTAAATGCTTCCGAAATATTAATGGCATGATCGGAGATTCGTTCAAAATCACTGATGGAATGCAACAGGATGGATAAAAGATGGCTGTCCCGCTTTCCAAGATCCCTTCCTGCAAGCTTTACCAGATAAGTACCGATGGAATCTTCATAAACATCCACTAGTTCTTCTAAGCGAATCACTTCATTCATTCGTTCCTCAGAATATTCATGAGCAATCTCAATGGCAAGAAGGATGGACTCCCTGGTGTGTTCAGCCATCTTAATGGCTGCCTTTTTACATAACATGAGGGCAAAGGAAGGAGTTTCTAAGAAACGCTCATCCATCGCTGCAAGCTCTGCAGGTCTTTCCTTCTCTTCCTTGGTACTTCCGTCCTTAACCGTAATCGTTGCCAGTTTTACCAAAAGATTACCAAATGGGAATAAAATCACAGCACATCCCACATTAAAGAGGGAATGAATTACAGCAATTCCTGCCGCTCCCACGGATTGATCTAAAAATGTCCAAGGAATGATGGCATGAATGCCATAAAACGTCGTCAGGAAAATCAGCGTTCCAATTAAATTAAAATAAAGATGGATAAATGCTGCACGCTTGGCATTCTTGGTAGCTCCCACGGAAGAAATCATAGCGGTTACACAGGTACCAATATTCTGACCCATGATAATTGGAATCGCAGTTCCAAAGTTCACCGCACCGGACATACACAGAGCCTGTAAAATACCCACGGAAGCGGAGGAACTCTGAATTACCGCCGTTAATACAGCACCGGCAAGCAGTCCCAAAAATGGATTGGAGAACATGGTTAACATCCCCACAAAACCTTCATTATCCTTTAGCGGTGCTACCGCATCGCTCATGGTTTCCATACCGAACATCAAAATAGCAAATCCAAGGAGAATATTTCCCACGGTCTCCTTCTTGGTTCCATTCTTTGCCGACATAATACAGATGATACCAATTCCCGCAAGTAATGGGGTAAAGGAACTTGGCTTTAACAGGGAGATAAAAAGATTCTCACTACTAAGTCCTGTTAAAGAAAGAATCCAAGAAGTAATGGTGGTACCCACATTGGCACCCATAATAATTCCAACGGCCTGCGTTAATTTCATGATTCCTGAATTAACAAAACCCACTACCATTACCGTAGTAGCTGAGGAGGACTGAATTACCGCCGTTACAAAGGCTCCTAAAAGCAGCGCCATCAGTCGATTCTTCGTAAGTTTCTCCAAGATTCGCTCTAACTTTCCTCCAGAAAGCATAACGAGGCCTTCCCCCATGGTATGCATACCATACAAAAATAAGGAAAGACCTCCAATCATTGTCAATATTCCAAAAATATCCACAGTTTCACCTCATCCATTCATTTGTAGAAATCAGATCCTAAACCTCTAAGATCCCGATACAGTTCCGATCACCATCATAAAGGATGGATGTAAAAGAACGAGGGTGTTCTGTGTAAATTCTATGTAAAATTTCTTTATAAAAAATCCCTGCAAGAAAGACTTCCTAAAAAGGAACGCTTCCTACAGGGATATCGATTCCACATTTTAATAATGATACCGCAACCGATTCTTCCAAAGACAGGTGCTTGTTAATACAATGGCCGTTAATTCGGACATAACAATGGACATCCACACTCCGTACAGATCAAAAATAAGAGGTAATGTTAATACGAAAATCACCTGTAAAAGTAAAGCTCTCGTAAAAGAAAGAAGTGCCGAAATCACTCCATTATTTAAGGCTGTAAAGAAGGAAGAACCAAATAAATTCACTCCGGCAAAAAGATAACTTAGAGAATAAATCCGGATGGCCGTGGTGGTCATCTCTAATAACTCCACATTCTTACTAGCAAAGATTAACGCTAATACCCTGGCAAGTGCCACGGACACTCCCGTAATAACTACGGAGGAGGTAAGAATAATGGTAAGGCTTCGTCGAAAGACATTATGCAATTCCTCATGATTGCCAGCTCCATGATGATATCCCACCACCGGTGCTACGCCCATGGAATAGCCAAAGAAATATCCAATAAAGATAAAATTGGTGTACATAATAATACCATAGGCAGCCACACCACCTTCTCCTGCATATTTCATTAACTGGAAATTATAGAGCATATTTACCACGGACATGGCAATATTGGACATGAACTCGGAGGAGCCATTGGTGGCTGCCTTCTTAAGGACCCTCCCTGAAAAATGTGTTCTTCCAAGGCGAAGCAGGGAAGAATTCGGTCTGGCAAAATAAATCAGAGGAAGAATGCCACCCACACAGGTACCAAGAATCGTGGCCATTGCAGCACCGGTAAGTCCAAGTTGGAGTTTGCCCACAAGTAACCAGTCCAAAAACATATTGGTAACACCTGCTGCAATGGTAAAGTATAACCCAAGCTTTGGCTTTTCAGCAGTAATAAAGAAGCTCTGAAACCCATATTGTAAGGCGAATGGAATGGCTCCTAAAAAGCATACACGTGCATACTCCACACAATAGGGAAGCATAGCATCGCTAGCTCCAAGCACCCTTGCTGCGCTCTCGGTAAAGATGGTTCCCACCACGGTAAAGAAAGCACCAAGTCCTATAAGAAGATAAATCATAAAGGAAAAGATTTCATTGGCCTTCTCCTTCTTTCCTTCTCCTAAGGTAACCGCCACTAATGCGCTACCACCCGTACCGAACATCAATCCAGCCGCAGAGAATACCATAATATAAGGCATGATCAGATTTAATGCTGCAAATGGAGTCTCCCCCACATAATTAGAAACAAAGATCCCATCTACCACGCCATAGATGGAAGTAAAAATCATCATGGCAATGGACGGAAGGGTAAAACGAAATAATCGACCATAGGTAAAATGATCGGATAATTTAATTATTTCCTTACTCATAACTGTCAAATTCAACTTTCTTACAAATTCGCTCTTTCCAACAAGCCCCTCTATTCTGCCACAAGATGATTGGTTTGACAATGTTCAATAAAATCCTTAAGCGGTAAAGGCTTTCCAAAAAGATATCCCTGAAGCCGCTTGCATCCGATGCTTTCTAAGAAATTGGCCTGTTCTTCATCTTCCACGCCCTCTGTAAGGGTATCTAAATCGATTAAATCCGCCATGGTGACGATACTCTGAAGAATCTTTTTACTTTTTTCATTTTCATGAAAATGTTTTAGAAAGACCAGATCAATCTTCATCACATCTAATTGATATTCTTTTAAAACATTTAAAGAAGAATATCCACTTCCAAAATCATCCAACCACACTTCCACACCGGTATTGCGAATGGCCTTCAGATTCTGCTGCAATGTGGAGTCTTCTGTTAACGCACTCTCCGTCACTTCAAAATGAATCATATGCCGAGGGATTTCATACTGTGAAAGAATGCGTTCCACTTCCGCCGGAAGATCTACAAGTTCAAAATCCAATTGGGAGAAATTCACGGACACGGGTACCACATGATTGGATTTTTCCATTCCCACCTTTAGCTGCTCACACACCTGACGCAAAACTTCCAAATCCACATAATGAATCAGACGATATTCTTCAAGGGCTGGAATAAATTCTCCCGGAGGTAAAAATCCATATTCCGGATCAATCCAGCGAGCCAGAGCTTCTACAGAACACAGGGTTCGCTCCTTGGCCCAGACGATGGGCTGATAATATACTTGAATATAACCCTTGCGAACGGCTTCTTCCACATGGGTAATGATGTATTGACGCTTATGAAATGCAGCATCCATCTTCGCATCATACTCACAATAATATTTATCAAAGCATTTCTTCACACAGGAACATGCATATCGGGCATGATCACAGGCAATGGATGGATCCTTATCCTTATCCGTAGCTCGATATCCACCCACCTTAAGATTAATTCCCGTATTTGGATAAAAATGTTTCACCTCGTCCACAAGTTTTTGAAGACGTTCATCAATGGAATTATGGGTTGCAAGAACTACAAAATGATCATCGGAAAATCTTGCATAGAGATCCTCTGGGAAATATTCTTCCACCTTCTTAGCCATGCGACGAAGGCAATCATTGCCCATCTCAAATCCCATCTGTTCATTAAAGGCTTTAAAATTCATCAAATCCAAGAAAAGGAAGACTTTATCCCCCACTCCCTCTTCTAAGAGAATATTTCTTGCTTTCTTTCGAAAATATACCATATTGGGAATTCCAGTTAATTCATCCTGGATCGAGGACTCCTCCAATTTTAAATCCTTGGTTGCTTCTGAAAGTCGCTGGGAATAAACTGCCAGGGATAGCATCATCACACAGATCCACATGGTAAAATAATTTACCTGCGTGGCATAAGTCATGGTAACTACTGGGCTCTGTTCCATCATATGATAGAAATACCAAAAGACAAAGGAGGTTACGGGGATAGAAATATAAGGTCTCCAGTTTAAAAGACCAAATACAAATGTAACCATCATGATAAAACAAAGAATCTGCTCCCCTTTGATATAATCCGAATAGGAGACGCTCATTCCAAAATATAAGGAAACGGTGGAAAACACCACCATAACACATTTGCCAGGAAGAGGACTTTTCGTCTTTCCTTTCAGATAGCGTAGCGCAAAAAGAAGCATCACAAGTGCTGCCCCGAAAAATAATAGATACCAGATAAGATGTTCGATAAACCAAGTCTTTGACCTGGTTGTATCCCCTGCAATCCAACGCTGCAGTAAACTGATGAGCATCCAGCTTTCTAAAATCATGATTACTACAGACATATAGATACTGGAGCGAAAATTCGCCCATGCAAAATAGTGATTCACGTAATCATTACGATCTTTCACCCCGAACCATCGTAAAAATCGATTCATCGTAGTACCACCCCCCATTTAGTAGATTACGATGTATTTATTTTAATATGTTTTGAGCATCCTTACAACTTTTTTTCCGATACCAGCCCCAATCCTAGATGCCATAAAATCCCACGCCAAGCACTGCCGAAACAAGAATTAAGAGAATCGGAGATAATTTCTTGTGCCAGAATTTTTTAAATGTTCCATTGATGGCAAGTAAAATCACAAGAATTGCAATTCCCCGGCCATCTATGTGCATGGTACTTTGAAATGTCTTCCAGGAAAAAAGAGTTCCTGCTCCAAGAGTTATGGATGTGGCTAGGATTAATCCCACCACACAGGGACGAATTCCTCGTAAGAAAGCCTCCACTCCCGCATATTTCATGAGATTGCGAAGTACCGCTGCAATCATCAGAATGATGATAAAGGAAGGAAGTACCACACCAAGAGTCGATACCAAAGCCCCAAAAACACCACCCTGGGTGGAGCCCACAAAGGTTGCCATGTTCACCGCTAAGGGTCCCGGGGTGGACTCGGACACCGCAATCATATTTAACAATTCTTCTTCCGTTAACCATCCGTGACGAATCACCTCGTCCCGGATGATGGAAATCATGCCATAGCCACCACCAAAGGACACGGCTCCAATCCGAAGGAAGGTCAAAAATAAATCCAGTAACACTGCGCCATTCATGCCTTTTCCTCCTTCTTGTTCCGTTCTAGAAGAAGATATTCCATCACTCCTAGTCCACCACAGATTACAATGATGGCAATGGTGGAAAAATT
>JAILGS010000042.1 GCA_024696615.1 Lachnospiraceae bacterium | reverse complement strand
GCAGCAGCATCCAGATTACGGAATACACGAACAATGGTATTCGCACCGGCACGCTCGAAAGCCTTCGCAGAGTCGAACTCGCAGTTCGTACCTGGGAAAACAGGAATAAATACGGTAGGCTTAGCCACCTTGTTCTTGCAGATATGGATGGAATCCGCCTTGAAGATTGGAGATTCCACAGGAGTAACATCCTGCTCCGCCTTGGTAGGGAACACCTTCTCCAAGGTACGCTTCCATACCTTTAAGGCATCCTCTAAAGTAATCATCTCCACATCGCCGTAAGTAAATACAGGCTCAGCAGAAACTTCACCAAGATAATCAAATGAAGCAGAAATATCTGCAAACTTCTCCGCATCAATCTCGGCAACAATATTACCAAAACCAACACCGAATAACGTATTAGGATCCACCTTGCCATCAATACGAAGACCGAAGCCATTACCGAACGCCATCTTGGATAAAGCAGGAACAACACCGTGAGAATTTAAAGCATAAGCAGAAACAATCACCTTGTTCTGAATCATCTGATGAATCGCATCATATAACTTCTTAATCTCATCAAAATCAGGCATCTCATACTCATCACGAGAAATCTTAAACAAAACCAGCTTATTACCAGCCTTCTTCAATTCTGGGCTAATAATATCCCCTTCCTTAGCAACATCCACTGCGAAGGTAACTAACGTAGGTGGAACATCAATCTCGTTAAAGGAACCGGACATGGAATCCTTACCACCAATGGAAGGAAGACCAAATCCAAGCTGTGCGGTATAAGAACCAAGTAAGGCAGCAAATGGCTGACTCCAACGGCGAGGATCAGCGGACATTCTGCGGAAATATTCCTGGCAGGTAAAGCGGATCTTCTTATAATCACCACCGGAAGCAACGATTCTTGCAACTGCTTCAATCGTAGAATAAACAGCACCATGATATGGACTCCAGCTGGAGATATATGGGTTAAAGCCATAACTCATCATGGTAACAGTATCACATTTTCCTTTTAATACTGGAAGTTTAGCAACCATGGACTGGGTCTCGGTTAACTGATACTTACCACCATATGGCATGGTCACGGTACCGGCACCGATGGAGGAGTCAAACATCTCCACTAAGCCCTTCTGGGAGCACTCATTTAAGTCGGAAAGAATTGCAACCCAATTCTTCTTCACATCATTAAAGTTCTCCTTAGGAAGGAAATAATCTCTCTGTGCATCTGGAGCATCCACTTCTACCGTGGTCTCCTGATGAGCACCATTGGTATCTAAGAAGGCACGGGAAAGATCCACGATCTTCTTGCCTCTCCATTCAAGCACTAAACGAGGTTCCTTCGTAACTTCTGCTACGGTGATCGCCTCTAAGTTCTCCTCTGCAGCATAAGCAAGGAACTGATCCACATCCTTAGGATCAACAACCACTGCCATACGCTCCTGGGATTCGGAAATTGCAAGTTCGGTACCATCCAAACCGGCATACTTCTTAGGAACACGGTCCAGATTCACAATCAGACCATCCGCAAGTTCACCGATGGCAACGGAAACACCACCTGCACCGAAGTCATTACACTTCTTAATCAAATGTGTAACTTCCTCACGACGGAATAATCTCTGAATCTTACGCTCCGTAGGAGCATTACCCTTCTGAACTTCTGCACCACAGGTTTCAATACTTGCTTCGGTATGAACCTTGGAAGAACCGGTAGCACCACCGATACCATCACGACCGGTACGACCACCAAGAAGAATAATAATATCTCCCGGATCAGAATTTAAACGCTGCACTGCACGTCTTGGAGCTGCTGCGATTACTGCACCGATCTCCATACGCTTTGCCACATAATTCGGATGATATATTTCCTTCACATAACCAGTGGCAAGACCAATCTGGTTACCATAGGAAGAATAACCACTTGCTGCACCACGAACCAACTTCTTCTGTGGAAGCTTACCGGATAAGGTGTAATTCATCGGTAAGGTTGGATCTGCAGCACCGGTAACACGCATTGCCTGATATACATAAGTACGTCCGGACAATGGATCACGGATCGCACCACCAAGACAGGTTGCAGCGCCACCGAATGGCTCAATCTCTGTTGGATGGTTGTGGGTTTCATTCTTAAAGTTAACTAACCACTCCTCCGTCTTTCCGTCCACTTCTACGGGAACAACGATGGAGCAGGCATTAATCTCATCGGACTCTTCCTGATCTTGTAACTTTCCTTCTGCCTTTAACTTCTTCATACCAAGAAGTGCAATATCCATTAAGCAGACGAACTTGTCATCACGACCCTTGTAAAGCACTTCGCGATCTGCAAGATACTTGTCATAAGCCTTGCGAATAGGCTCTGCAAATTTACCCTCATCAATCTTCACATCCGTAAGTTCGGTGGAGAAGGTGGTATGACGGCAATGGTCGGACCAGTAAGTATCTAATACACGAATTTCTGTTACGGAAGGATCACGGTTCTCATCCTTCTTAAAATAATTCTGAATATGAAGGAAATCCTTGAAAGTCATAGCCAGATTTAAAGAATCATATAACTTCTTTAAGTCCGCTTCTGCCATATCCTTAAATCCGTCAAAAATGGCAACATCTGCAGGTTCATCGAACTTGGTAATTAAGGTTTCCGGCTTTTCTTCCGCTGCAAATCTAGAATCTACTGGATTCACACAATATCCCTTAATCTTTTCCACCTGCTCGGAAGATAACTCACCTGAGATTACATAAGTAACCGCAGACTTGATTACCGGCTCTTCCTCCGCATTAAAGAACTTCACACACTGCTCTGCAGAATCGGCTCTCTGATCAAACTGACCTGGAAGATATTCCACCGTAAAGATTACATCCTCTGCATTGTGAGGGAAGGTATCCTCATATACATGATCCACTGGTGGCTCAGAAAATACACAGGTAAGTGCCTTCTCATAAGTCTCCTGGGAAAGATTCTCCACGTCATAACGAATCAATTCACGCACATCGCTGACGCTATCAATTCCAAGATAACTCTTGATATCCTCCTTCAGCTCTTTAGCCTTAACGGCATATGGGCTCTTCTTTTCCACATACACTCTCTTGACGCTCATATTTTCCTCCATAAAAATAATCGAAACTCTGTCTTTCTATATTACATAAGAAAACATATAAAACTATATTATCACATTTTCCATGCGGGGTATAGAGAAATTTACTTCTTCCTTGCACTCCATTGAAGACAAAATACACCAATTCCCCACATCACCACACTAAATACGAAAAGCCCCAAAATTCCAAGGGCGGATGGCATCCGAAAGGCCCATGGGAACAGATGACTTGAGGACACTGCAAAATAGGACATATACACGGACATAAAATTATTCAAAAAGTGCATGAACATGGTACATGCAATGCTCTTCGTGCAATATAGCACATATGCAAGGGCCAATCCCAAAATTCCGGTGGTAAAAAATTTGATCAGGCTCATATGATAGAGACCAAAAATCACTGCCACACAAATCAGGGCCGGAATCATCTTAAGCTTCTTACTTACAGCACTTTCAAAATATCCACGAAACAGCATCTCCTCACAGAGTGCCGGAAGCAGCGCAATCACCAGCACACTCACCCAGAACGGGGTCTTCCCAAGAATCTGTGCAAATGTCTGATTAACCGCTTCTAAATCCTCCGTCCATATGGAAGAAAGCGCCTGTCCCACAATGATCACCAATGGGAAGGTACCAGCCTCGATACATACTGCACCAAGAATCTGTGAAATCTTAGGAATATGTAAGGAGAAGGTCTCACGAAGATCCTTCTTGGTATACCAGGCCGCCAAAAGGGGAACAAGCAGGATAAACATTTGCGTTACTACTAAGCCCCAAAGCACGGATCGCATCTGGACCAGACTTCCCACATACATCATTAACAGTACCACGATGGCTAAAACCATGGAGGCATCCGTAATGGTTGGAACGCCACCCGGCTTTAAGTCGCTCCGCTTACTAAATAACTGGAAGCTTGCTCCGCTTTCTGCAAAAAGCATCTCCTCGCTGCGATAAATCTTTGAAAGAACCCAGATACACAGGGCTGCATAGGCAATATTGGTCACTAATACTTCCGCAATAAGACTTAAGCTGTATTTGAATACGAACAGATTCGTTATCATTAAAACCACATTCAGCACAGGAACTGCCGCAAGAACCTTGGTAAATTCAATATTCGGAATCATTCCCGCATAGCCGGTAAGCATTACTACTAGTAAAAGTGGGGTAAGGTAGTTATTGGCTTCCTTATAGGATTTGGCAAAGGAAGTCACCACCATGGCGATGGCACTCATAAAGAAGGTAAAGGCAAGAATCCCTAACAGCCCAAGCACCAGGGCTGGGAGAAAGCTTCCCCACTGGACTTTTGGGGTATCTTGTGAGGCCACTTGTAAAGTCATCATGGTAAATCCTAAAATTCCACCCATGGATAAAAGATTTAAGATCCCCGTCATAAGGGAAATCGTAGCCACTGCAAGGAATTTTCCCGTGATCAATTCCTGGTTGGTGATCGGCAAGGTAAGGAGGGTTTCTAGAGTTCCTCGCTCCTTCTCTCCCGCCGTCGTATCAATGGCAGGATATACCGCCCCCAATAAGATCATGGTAATTAAAAGGAAGGGAAGGATCATACCAATCAGACTTCCCATTCGCTCTTCCGTGGAGGAATGATCCTTTCCGGAAATATCCGTGGCATGCAGAATATAATCCGGATTGATTCCCACCATTTCCAGTCGTGTTTCACTAAGCCAGGTATTATATCGCTCAATCTTATCGCTTAACATGGACTTAACCTGATTCGAATTCGTCACGGAAGAAAGATAATGGATAAGAAATACGGTTTTACCAGGATCTTCCAAATCCTTACAAACCTGAATATAAGCATCAATTTCTTCCTCTTCCAAGGCTTTCGAAAGATCGGAATACTCGGAGGTATCATGAAGGATAATATGATCATCCAGACCATCTTCCGTATCTTCTAACATTTGCTTAAAAGAATCCCCATAATAACTACTTGGAAGGTCATTACCTTCCTGAAGGACCACGTGATACTCCCCTTCTTCCAAGCTTTGCATCACTGTGTTGGTAATAAACATCGCTCCAACAAAAAGCAAAGGGTAAAGAATCAGAGGGACCACGATCATCATGATCAGTGTCTTTTTGTCCCGGAATAATTCCATCATCTCTTTGTGATAGATGGTTTTAATTTTCTTTAGATTCATGACCTTCCTCCTCACCTTCAATAATCGCAAAGAAGGCATCTCGCAAATTATCCGTATGAGTAGCCTCTTCAATCTCCCGTGGCGTTCCGCTTGCCACAATTCTACCTTCATGGATCATAAGAATCCGGTCACAAAGAGTCTGTGCTTCTTCCATATAATGAGTGGAGTAAAGTACCGCCTTCTTGGCCTCCTTCTCCTTCTTCATAAAATCGATAATAAGACGACTGCTAATTACATCCAGTCCACTGGTTGGCTCGTCAAAAATATAAATCTGTGGCTTTGGTAAAAGACAGCGGGCAATGGAAATTCGCTGGGTCTGACCCGTGGATAATTTCTCGATACGATTATCCAGAAATCCCCCAAGTTCCAGGGCATTACTAATTTCCTCGATCCGCTCTTCCACTTCGGACTTTGGAATTTCATAGAATTCTCCCCAATATTGCATCAGTTCCCGACCGGAAAATCTTCCATATAATTTGGTATTTCCAGATAAATATCCGATATTTTTCTTACTTTCTAATGGAGAAAGCGCTTCGCCAGAATCCTTGCCATACACCTCCACACTTCCGCTACTAGGCTCCATTAATCCACCAAGCATCCGAAGAAGGGTGGTCTTTCCTGCTCCATTAGGACCAAGAATTCCTAAAATCTCGCCCCCATGAACTTCCAAGGAAATATCATTCACCGCCTTAAATTCCACGCGATGATTCTTTTTCCCTTCCGTCCGTGCAAATGTTTTCACCAGATGATTTGCTCGAATCATTTCATATCTCCTTATCCCACACAATTTCCTATTCCGTATCCGGTAATGCCCCCAGGATATTGCGATTAATTCTAGTATAAAAATAAACGGTCAGGGACATGGAGGCCACTTCTGCAATTGGGAAGGACCACCATACCGCATCCAGTCCACCAAGCTTAGAGAGGATAAAAGCTGCTGGAAGGAGCACCACAAGCTGTCTTGAAAGGGAATTGATCATACTGTAAATACCATTTCCCACGCCCTGGAACACACCACCGGTGATGATGCAGTACCAGGCTGCCAAATAATGAATTCCGATAATACGAAGTGCCGGAACACCAATGGATAAGAGGGATGCATCCCCCGTATCAAAGATGCGGATTAACACATCCGGAATTAACTCGAACGCACCAAATCCGATCATGGCAAGACCAAAACTATAAATCATCGCCAGACGATGTGCTTGCTTTAAACGATGCTTCTTCTTAGCACCATAATTATAGGCAACAATTGGAATTAATGCATTGTTTAAGCCAAACATTGGCATAAAGAAGAAACTTTGTAATTTGTAATATACGGTAAAGACTGCAACTGCAGTGGCATGTAAGCTATTTAAGATGGCATTCATCCCAAAGTTCATCACCGAACCTGCACCCTGTAAAATAATGGCAGGCGCACCTACCACATAGATATTCTTCACCACATTCCAATCCCAGGAAAATTCCTTAAAATGAAGCTGAATATCCGGATTCTTCTTCACATTGAAGTAGATTCCAAGAATCGTTGCGACAATCTGACCAAAGACCGTAGCATAGGCTGCACCTGCTACACCAAGCTTCGGTGCACCAAATAAACCAAAGATTAAGATGGGATCCATGATTACATTAATAATGGCACCCACCATCTGTGCCACCATGGCAAGCACGGAGCGTCCGGTGGACTGTAGGAGACGTTCGAACATAATCTCCATAAATACGGCTAAGGACAGACAGCATACAATTCGAAGATACGTGGTACCATAGGCAAGGGTTCTTCCTGTAGCTCCCTGCCCTGCAATACAGGCCTTTGCTAAAAAGACACCGATAAATAAAGAGATTCCATAGCTTAAGATCATTAAGACGATACCATGCATGGCAGAAGAATTAGCCCGCTTCTGATTTCCTTCTCCTAAAGAACGGGATAATAAGGAACCAACACCCACACTAGTACCCATGGCCAGAGCAATGATCACTAACTGAATAGGAAAGGCAAGGCCTAAGGCACCGATGGCATCCGTTCCTGCAGAAACCACATTCCCTGCAGCATCTAATACAACTTCCTCCGAAGTGATTCGAGAAACGAAGATACTATCCACAATATTATAAAGCGCCTGTACCAGATTGGAGATCATTAAAGGAACCGCCATGGACACTAAAAGACGATTCACGGGCATGGTACCCATCTTATTCTCTGCGGCCATTTCTTCCTGAAATTTTTGTTGTTGTTTTTCATTTATTTGAGACATATTACACCATCCTAGAGGAATTCCCGAAAGCATTCGGGAATTCTTTTTTTATAAATTACATTGTATTTTTTCAATATTACCATTGTATATGACATCATCCTATTTGCCAATGATAATTTTTGATACAAAAAAGGACATCCCGTAGGATGCCCTTTCACGCTTTGTTCGTATTTCTTTATTCCGCTTTATTACTAGAAGAATTTCTTAGCAATCCATACTAATACACATGCACCAAATACGGATACTACAAATCCACCGATCATTCCTGCGCCGTGAAGTCCGAGGATTCCAAGTAAGATACCACCTACAACACCACCACAGACACCAAGAACGATGTTACGAAGTACAGAGCCTTCACTACCCATGATCTTACCAGCTACCCAGCCAGCAATACCACCGATAATCAAATTAATAATTAAAGATAAAAGTGATCCCATTGTTCACACCCTCCTAAAAAATTTTGAGTATATTGTACTCCATGTTTCATTCTTCTGTAAAGTCCTAAAAAATTCTTACTTTGCAGTAATATAGTTCTTCGCTGCAAGAAGTTCAGCGATCAATACTGCTCCACCTGCTGCACCACGAAGGGTATTATGAGAAAGACCAACAAACTTATAGTCGAACATACCACCTTCAATGTCCTCACGAAGACGACCCATGGATACACCCATACCATTCTCATAATTCACATCTAAAGCAACCTGTGGACGATCATCCTCTTCTAAATACTGGATGAACTGCTTTGGAGCACTTGGAAGATTTAATTCCTGTGGTACACCCTTGAAGTTTCTCCACTTCTCAATGATCTGCTCCTTGGTAGGCTTCTTCTCAAACTTTACAAATACAGCAGCAGTATGTCCGTTTAATACAGGCACACGTAAGCACTGGCAATCAATGGTCATTTCCTTAGAAGGAACGATCTTGCCTCCTTCTACCTTACCCCAAAGACGAAGTGGCTCCTTCTCAGACTTCTCTTCCTCACCACCGATGTATGGGATTAAGTTTCCTTCCATCTCAGGCCATTCCTTGAAGGTCTTACCTGCACCGGAAATTGCCTGATAAGTAGTAGCTACAACCACCTTAGGACCAAACTCACGAAGAGCAGTTAAAGCTGGCGTATAACTCTGAATTGAGCAGTTAGGCTTTACAACGATAAATCCACGCTTGGTTCCAAGTCTCTTCTTCTGAGCCTCGATCACTTCTAAGTGCTCTGGATTGATTTCTGGAACAACCATAGGAACATCTTCGGTCCAACGGTTCGCAGAATTGTTAGAAACTACAGGAACTTCTGCCTTCGCATAAGCTTCCTCAATTGCCTTAATTTCATCCTTCTTCATATTCACTGCACAGAATACGAAATCAACCTGTGCTGCAATCTCTTCCACATTAGCCATATCTAAAACAGGAAGGTCCTTAACGAATGCAGGACATTCCACATCCATCTTCCAACGGCCTTCTACTGCCTCTGCATAGCTCTTTCCAGCGGAACGACCGGAAGCAGCCACTAATACGATCTCAAACCAAGGATGATCTGCTAACAAAGTAATAAATCTCTGTCCAACCATACCAGTAGCGCCTAAGATACCAACTCTTAACTTCTTTTCCATTTCATAAACTCCTTTAATTTTTCTTGTATTTTACATGTCCGTTGTACACGGACATATGTCTTCCATAGAGAATACTAGCATACAAAAAACACATTTGCAAGGCTTTTTTTCCTTACAAATGTGTTATAAATTGTTTTTTTATTCAACCATCATATGAAAAAACATCTCTAAAGGTCCCTATTTTACGCACTTACGACGACACCACCATCGTTGGCATACATACTGGAAACACCTCTCGTATCCGTAATGATGACCTTTCTAAAATGACACTCTTCTTCTAATAACTGCTTCACATACATGGCACGATCATGGCAATTGCAATGACTGATCACCGCATCCCGATCTTCCTGATGTTTGGCGGTGGTGGCAATAATGGAAACCATGCGCTGTAAGGCCTTCTTAATCCCCCGCACCTGTTCCACCTTCTCAATCGCACCCTCGAAAGTTCCACGCATCACCGGCTTAATATTTAAGGTATTGGCAATAATGGCCTGCAGTCTGGTAAGACGGCCATTTTTCCGTAAGGTCTCTAAGGATTCCAGAACAAAATAGGTAAACATCTCATCAATATAGGATTCTACGCTGTCCACCACTTCCTTAAAATGCTTTCCCGTATCAGCTACCATCTTAATCTTAGCTGCGATACATACTTCCCCTGCTGCTGCCGAGCGGGAATTAAAAATATGCACATTCTTCTTACCGCCCTCTTCTTCATACATTTGCTTCGCATTCACAGCAGAATTATAGCTTCCACTTAATTCCCCGGAAAGAGTAACGATATATACATCCTCCCCTGCTGCCTTCTCAATTTCAGAAAGATAGGCCGCTGGAGATGGACAGGCGGATTTTGGACATTCCGGACTTTGTGCCACCTTCCGAAGAAAAGCAAGCTGATCAAAACTTTCGTCATCAATAATATCCTCTCCCCCCACAGTTAGGGTAAGAGGAACCACAACATATTCCTCTAACTGACGCATATTCGGCGTTAAATCACAACAACTGTCTACAATAATCTTATAGGACATAAAAATACCCCCACGAATGTCGTATGGATGTCTACGTCACATGGTGTGACGTGTTAACTAGTGGCTAGTATAACATAATCCCATCCTTTTTACAAATTCACGGGGGTATTTTATCCCTTACGAAGGGAATAAAATCCAATGATTGGATTGTTTATCTTTCATAGGCCTCTAATAAAGCCCGGGTTTTAGGGAATGCACTTCCCACATAAAGTGGCATGCGATAAGCATAATAAGATCTACTATAAGAAGCATCCTGATTCAAGGAAGCGCCATTGGTATAAAGCGTAATCTTTTGTGCGTTATCATTCTTCCATACATCTTCTAAATTATTCTCATATCGTGAATATCCATACAGATACATCAGCTGACGTTCTACCGGCATCTGATTTAATTCATCCATGTAGGAACAGTAGAGATCATAAACCTGATCCAAAGAGAGGGTATTACTGTTATAATCATAATCCCTTACTTCTTCACGAGCAAACCGAGTCTGTAAAACTTCTGTAGTTTCTGGGCATTCCACGATATATTCTAAGAAATATTCTAAAGAACCCTGATTAAAGTAGATTGTCTTGGTCTTCGTACCAAAGCCCTTATTCTTAAATTGAACTTCCAGTCTTTGATAATAGGAATCATTCACAATATCTGCAAATTCGTCAATAAAATCCGTAGGATAATAGGTTCCCATATAATTAAAATAATCATAGATATCTTTTTTCTGACGAATCACTTCATTATTGTTTCTTAATTCATTACATAAAAGAGTCTTTAAATTCTCATTATCATAAGGAGTCGTCGCCATCTTCACCGTGTAATAATTAGCTCCTAAGATCTCTGGCATATTAAGGGTCATATACTTCACAGAAGAAGGCTCTGGAATATCATTCAGCATCACCTCTCTACCAGCGCAAGCCAGGAGATAAAATACTACCTGGAAGATCACTAGAAAAATCAATCCCTTTAAGGATTTAAAGACATTGATCAAACGTCTTGTGGTAATTAATTCATACATTGCATAGATTACTATCGCAATAATGTAAAGGATGATACATACAAGGATTTCTTCCTCATCGATATCATAAGCTCCATGACTGCTTGCAAAAAGAATACAGGTTGGAATTAATGCAAATAAAGCCGCTGGAGTCAGACGGAATAATAACTGTGCTCTCTTGGATGTCGCAGGATAGGATGCTGCTTCCGAAGGTCTCTTCTTCATGAAATACGTACCAAGAAGGAGATATAGCACACTGATTACCAATGTATATAGAATACTAAGCCAAGAACTCAGGCCGGTATATTCCCCGTGAATTATAGGTCCAGTAAGCATATTGGTAAAGGTATTCAGACGATCATCCAGAATCGTTCCGGATAATTCGAACGTACAAGTATCCACACTCTCAATCATCACGGCCAAAAATGCAGTGATTAATAATCTTGGTACCACAATCACCATAACGGATACGGCAAGATTGCTCATCAGATTACCTGTAACGCTCATTCCAATATAGATACCGCTCATCACAAATAAAGTGGACATCAAAAAGGAAATCGAACCCACAAACACGCCTTCCCATTGAAATTCCACATATGGGCAACACATACAAGTGATTGCATTCACTACAATTACCATCAGATATAAGCCCATATTCCAAGTCAATATGGATGCTAAAAAGCTAAGAGCAAGTCCCTCCCTCTTGATGGGAAGTGCATGATAATAATCGCAGGCATTTCTTCGATTTAAGAATCCCATTAATTGGAACATCATAATCGGAACCCCAATGAAGAGAAGCGCAAAGACATACCATACTCCGGATGGGAAATTAATATGCTGAATTTCCTTCACTCCATGATACACGGATTCGGTAAAACTCATCATAAATGGAACAAAGAAGGATGGGATCAATAAAATAACCGCTCCCATAATTCCTACGGCACGTAGCTGTTTTAATCCATCCACATATAATTTATGATTAAAATACTGTTTCATCGTATTACACCTCCTGATCCATGAGAACATCCCCAAAGGCATAGCCCAAGGCTTCCATCTCATATGTAAAGACTTCTTCCAAAGTTAATGGAAGAACTTCCACCAGGATTGGATGTGTGGAGGAAATAATTCGAACAACATTCTCCCGATCCCCACGCACGATAATATTGGCCACGGAACCCTGCTTACTAAAGTGCATTACTTCCATACCATCAATCCCTTCAAATCGTGTCCGATCATATTCTTCCGAATATGCCACCTGTACCTTGAACAGACTGGTCTTTAAATTACTAATATCACTTTCAAAAATCAATCCACCCTTATGTAACAGCGCCAGCTGATCACAAGTATCTTCTAACTCACGCAAAGAATGGGAGGTCATAATCGCCGTAGCCTTACGCTCTTCCACATCCTGACAGATCAGCTTCTTCACCAAATTACGCATTACTGGATCCAAACCATCGAAGGTCTCATCCATAAATAGATACTTGGGCTTGGAAGAAATCGCAAGAATTGTTGCAGCCTGTCTCTTCATCCCCTTAGAGAAGGTAGCAATATTTTTGGTACGATTTAACTTAAAGGTATCGGTTAAATATTGGTATCTCTTATCGTCAAAGTCCGGATAAGAAGCGCGATACAGACTGGCCATACGGTCCAAGGATGCTCCATGTAAGAAGAAGAGGTCATCCGGTACAAATGCGATCTTTCCCTTTACCTCTGAATTCTCCCATATCGGCTGCTCATCAATCATCGCCGTTCCTGCTTCAGGACGATAGATTCCTGAAATCACACGTAAAAATGTAGATTTACCCGCTCCATTGGAGCCTACCATACCATAGATACAGCCCTCCGGAATGTTGCAGGTAATATTATCCAAAGCTTTATAATCATCAAACTTCTTGGTAATATTCTCTACCTTAATCATTTCTTTTCCTCCCCGTATATCTTTACAACGCAATCCCTTACATCTTCATAAGGAATGCCTGCAAGTTTCAATTCTCCCACTACGTTCGAAAGATCTTCCAAATGATTCTTTCGATCCTCCCGGAGTATTTCTAATGCATTCTCTGAAATAAAATTTCCTTTCCCCGGTACCGAACAGGTAATCCCTCTTCGATCCAATTCTGTATATGCTTTCTGAATCGTATTCGGATTCACGGATAATTCCATGGATAAGTTTCGTACGGATGGCATCTTATCCCCTGCAGTAAGGATTCCTGCCAATACGAATTTCTCTACCTGAGTAATCACCTGTTCATACACCGGAGTTCTGGACATTGCATCAATCTGAAACATTCAATCCCTCCTTTCATATCTGTACTATCACAACTAGTACAGATAGAATTATAACATATCGGAATCCTTTGTCAATATCTTTTTTCATTCCCGCTTTATGCCTGGATGGGATTGAATTTTTGGCGATTCAATGATAGATTAAGGAAGGATTGGGGAGGAATTTTCCAATTACATTCTTCTGGGAGTAACCATATGAAAGCGATTCAGATTCGAACATTAGGCGCATTTACATCACATCTTCTTTCCAAGGAGACCTTTGACTCCTACTATCTGGTAGAAGCCTCCATTACTACCCATTCCACCTTCCTCATTAACGGAACCATGCATGGGGAGTATTATGAAGAAGCCCCCCATGATTCCTATAATTTCTGGAAAGTTCTTCGTCCCTTCGTCTATGAAATCATGAAGGGAAAGCGCCTCCCACTCCAGTTTAAGATTATCCTAAAAGCCAATCCTAAGCAGGTGCAGGACTTAGTCCATCCACTTTCGGAGAATTTAGCACTTCCAGGAAATCCAGAGGATGCCATCGATGGACTCTTTTTAAATATTCGCTATGAGAATGGAGTTCTTACCTTAACTACAGGCACTTCCATGAAGATTTTTACCCTGGATCGGACAATAGAAAAGGCTCATGACGCATCCGTCACAAGCCTTTTAGATTCCTTAGAGATTTCTTATGAACTTTTATAATTGGCAATGATCAAGTAACTCTTACTTGCTTATCATAGGAAGTTCATCCTACTCACCAGCTAGGGGAAGTTCATCCTACTCACCAGCGAGGGCAAGTAATCCTTCCTCTCCCGTACGAACCTTAATTACCTGATTTACACTATATACGAAGATCTTACCATCGCCGATATGGCCGGTATATAAGGTCTTCTTCGTAGTTTCAATCACCTCTGAAAGCATTTTCTGATCAATAATTACTTCCACCTTAATCTTAGGAAGAAGGGTTGCATCCACTGCTACACCACGATACATCTCCGGAGCGCCCTTTTGTACACCATGTCCCATTACCTGAGTAACGGTCATACCGGTAACTCCCAGCTTATTTAATGCCTTACGAAGAGCATCATAACGGGTTAACTTCGCAATAATAACCACCTTACTGATACCACTATATGCTACATCTGGAGCAACGGATACTGGTACGGAAGCATTCTTAACAGTCTCACTAGCAGCATCATAATCGCTCTGACCAAGACTTACATTCTCAGCGGATGCAAAACTCTCGGTATTGGAAGAGTCAATAATGGAGAAGCCATAGTATGCAGAAGGAAGACCATGCTCCGTCTTATCAAGACCGGAGATTTCCTCTTCTTCGGATACACGAAGTCCCATGAACTTCTTAATGGCAAGGAACGTAATCGTGATGGTAACTGCAGTCCATGCAATGGTAATACCCATACCTACAAGCTGGATTCCAAGCTGACTAAATCCACCACCATAGAAGAGACCTTCCTTAATTCCTGCTACACTAAAACCAGGAGCAGTTTCTGTAGCAAAAAGACCTACGGCAATGGTACCCCATACACCATTTAACAGATGTACTGCAACAGCACCAACCGGATCATCCACATGCGTTACATAATCATTAAACCATACACCAAAGACTACTAATACACCGGATACTGCACCAATGACTGCTGCACCAAAACAATCCGTTACATCACAAGGAGCTGTGATAGCAACTAAACCTGCAAGAGAAGCATTCAGACACATAGAAACATCTGGCTTACCATACTTAATCCAGGTAAAGGCCATACATACTACGGTTGCTACTGCAGGTGCTACTGTTGTTGTAAGGAATACGGAACCAAGCGTTGGAACATCCGTAGCAGCGGCACCGTTAAATCCATACCAACCAAGCCAAAGAATGAATACACCAAGACAGGCAACAACTAAGTTATGACCTGGGAATGCATTCACCTTCACAATCTTGCCTTCCTTATTCTTTTCAAACTTACCAATTCTTGGTCCAAGGATGGAAGCACCAATAAAAGCACAGATACCACCAACCATATGAATACAGTTAGAACCAGCATAATCGTGGAATCCCCACTGTGCTAAGAAGCCGCCGCCCCATACCCAATGCGCTTCGATTGGATAGATGATTGCGGAAATAATTGCAGAATAGATACAGTAAGAAGAAAACTTCGTACGTTCTGCCATAGAACCGGATACAATGGTTGCTGTGGTAGCACAGAACACCAGATTAAATACGAAGGATGAATAGTTAAAATTCGCATAATCCGTAAATACATCAAAGTTAAATCCACCGGCAAATCCGCCCAGTACATTTTCTCCCATCATGAGGGATGCACCAATAGCAAACCACATCACGGTACCGATACAAAAATCCATTAAATTCTTCATAATAATATTGCCCGCGTTCTTGGCTCTGGTAAAACCAGCCTCACACATTGCAAATCCGGCCTGCATCCAGAATACGAATGCTACACCAATTAAGAACCATACCTGAAATACTTCACCTGATATGGCTTGTTGAATTGCTTCCGATACTTCTGTCATAATTTCATATCCTCCTGATTTTCCATCATCATAAAAAAAGACGAGCCCATGGAAGCTTCCGATCGGTATAGCTTAAGCCCCATTGCTCGTCTGATATGATGATTGATAATGAAAAAGCGCCATGGATTTAATCCATAGCGCCTTTGCTTTTTCATCGGTTACTTTATCATACTCTGAAAAACCTGTCAACAAAAATTTTTAAATCAGTCGGAGAAATTCCCCATCTCTAAACGTTAGCGTAGGTGGGGGTTATGACAAACTTTTTTATTGGACTTGTTAGCACTCTTTTGAAATGAGTGCTAATTTTTCCTTGACTTTGTAAAACCATGGTATTATCATAGGTTTCAAAGCAAAATTTATCATCAAAGGAGTGTATGAAACATGGCAAAAAAAGGTAGTTTATCCATTAATAGTGAAAATATCTTCCCTATTATTAAGAAGTGGCTCTACTCCGATCATGATATCTTCTATCGTGAATTGGTATCCAACGGCTGCGATGCCATTACAAAATTAAAGAAGTTAAGTATCATGGGAGAATATGAGGAACCGGATCAGCCCGACTATAAGATTACCGTTTCTGTAAATCAGGAATTAAAGACCATCACCATTTCGGATAATGGTCTTGGTATGACGGAGGAGGAAGTGGATGAATACATCAATCAGATTGCTTTCTCCGGTGCTGCAGATTTCTTAGAAAAGTATAAGGATAAGACCAATGAAGACCAGATTATCGGTCATTTCGGTTTAGGTTTCTATTCTGCATTCATGGTTGCAGATCGTGTAACCATTGATACTCTCTCCTATAAGAAGGATGCCAAGCCCGTACATTGGGATTGTACCGGTGGTACGGATTTTGAAATGAGCGAAGGAAATAAGGATACCCATGGTACCACCATCGTTCTTTACTTAAATGAGGACTCCTATGAATTCTCCAATGAATATCGTGCCAAAGAAGTCTTAGAAAAGTACTGTTCTTTCATGCCAGTAAGTATCTTCTTAATTAACGAGAATGCACCTGTGGAAGAAACCAAAGAAGAAACTAAGTCAGAATCCGCTACTACAGAAGAAGCATCAGAAACTTCTACGGATGATGCTTCTTCAGAAGATCATAAGGAAGCCGAGACGAAAAAAGCTGAGGTTAAGCCTCTCAATGAGACCCATCCTCTCTGGACCAAGCATCCGAATGACTGTACCGAAGAAGAATATCGTGACTTCTATCATAAGGTATTCCATGATTATAAGGAGCCACTGTTCTGGATTCATCTGAATATGGATTATCCATTTAATTTAAAGGGTATTCTCTACTTCCCTAAGATTAATTCCCAGTATGAATCCATCGAAGGAACCATTAAGTTATATAATAATCAGGTCTTCGTTGCAGATAATATCAAAGAAGTAATTCCTGAATTCTTAATGTTATTAAAGGGTGTGATTGATTGTCCTGACCTTCCATTAAATGTTTCTCGTAGTGCATTACAGAATGATGGATTTGTGAAGAAGATTTCTGATTACATTACTAAGAAGGTTGCGGATAAGTTAACCGGTATGTTTAAGACGGACCGTGAAAATTATGAGAAGTATTGGGATGATATTAATCCATTCATCAAGTACGGATGTCTTCGTGACGAGAAGTTCGAAGAAAAGGTGAAGGAAGCTTTGATCTTTAAGGATCTTTCCAATAAGTATATCTCCATGCAGGATGCCTTAGAGGAGAATAAGGAAGCTCATCCAAATACCATCTTCTATGTAACCAATGAAACCGAGCAGGCTCAGTACATTCAGATGTTCCAGAAAGAAGGTCTGAATGCGGTATTAATGAATACCACGATTGATGCTCCTTTCATCAATGCCTTAGAAGCCAAGAATCAGGATGTGAAGTTTGTTCGTATTGATGCGGACTTAGCTTCCGTCTTCAAGGACGAGGCGCTTAGCGAAGATGAAAAGAAGGATGCAGAGGAAAAATTATCTAAAACATTTGCCGATGCGCTTGGAAATGACTCCATTAAGGTGTCTGTGGAGAAGTTAAAGGATGAGTCCATCTCTTCCATGCTGTTAGTGAACGAGCAGAGCCGTCGTATGATGGACATGATGAAGAGCTATGGTATGAATACCATGGATCCTTCCATGTTTGGTGGCAACGGAGAACAGTTAGTCTTAAATGCCAACAATACCCTGGTTCAGTACTTATTAGAGCATACCGAAGGGGAAACCACACAGATGTTATGCAAGCAGCTCTATGATCTTGCAGTGCTTGGTTGCCATCCTCTCACAGCAGAACAGATGACCGCCTTTATTGCGCGAAGCAATGAAATCTTACAGTTATTGGTGAAGTAAGGCATTACTCCCTTGGGACTCATTCATAAGAATGATTCATACCTTGTAAAATTCGAAAGGATAGTATACAATGAACATATGTTTGTGTACTATCCTTTTTTGGATTGTAGCATTGATTGTAAGGGGACATTATGACAGAAATACAGAATCAAAATCAAAAACCTTATTCTTCTACCCCATCCTATGGTGTGGATGAAGGATTATTAGAGCAAAATATTATTAGAGAAGATTTGAGACAACAACGGGAACGACGTCAAATGCGTAAGCGCCGCCAGGAAATCAATATTCTGCGGGAGCTTTTTTCCTATATCAAGTTGATTGTAATCGCCGTGATCATTGCGCTGCTTCTCAATCGTTATGTGATGTTAAATGCCCATATTCCGACGGGTTCCATGAAAAATACCATTAACGAAGAAGATTATATCTTCTGCTTACGAGCTTCTTATTGGTTTTCGGAACCAAAACGGGGGGATATTATTGTCTTCCTCTATCCGGACAATCATGATGAGATGTTTATTAAACGTATTATTGGAGAACCGGGGGATGTGGTTGAGATTGTTACCATCAATACCGGCGTAGAATCCAGGAAAGTGGTTCGGGTTAACGGCAAAGAATTAACAGAAAATTATCTTGCAGAGCCCATGAATCCAACCAAGGAAGATGCCACCTACATCGTTCCTGCGGACTCCTACTTTGTTCTGGGGGATAATCGAAATAATTCCAAGGATTCCCGCTACTGGGAAGATACCTTCGTAGAACGGGATGAAATCCTAGCCAAAGCCATCTTCCGCTACTATCCATCCGTTAAATATTACACGGATTAAAAAAAGCCCACGGTACACAGTACCGTGGGTTTTTACGTTACTTTCTTGATTGTACTTACATCCTTTTAAGAACGCTTCCGGAGTGCGTTGGGATTAATTTCACCATCCACTCCTCCAAGGACTGCATAGTCATGAATGATCTTCCAGAGTCCTTGACGCGTCAGGGCCTCTCCGCCGTAATTGGTGAACAATAATGTCTGCTCTTCTTTTCTTACTAAAAGGATTCTTCCTTCTCTTAGATACATTCGAAGATACTCACCGGTCTCATGGGCTAATGGAAGGGTTCTGGTTTTTGTCGTATCATGACAGGTCACATATCCCATCTCCAGATTCACGTCCTTGATCTGTAAGCTTAGCATTTCACTTAATCGAATATCCGTTGTTAACAAAAGGGAGAACATGGCCATATCCCGAAGTCCCTTCGGGGTATCTAAATTTACCTGGGCTAGCATAATATCGATGGTCTTCTGGGATACTTCTTCCGACTTTTTGACGATCACTTTCGGTGCTTTCACATTCCGGGAAGGATTATGACGAATCTTTCCCTCCTCTAGCAGATAGACAAAGAACTGTCGAATCGAGGACACATGTCTGGAGATGGAGGCTGTGGACATTTCCTTGCGCTCCATGAAAAGAATATAGGAAGTAAGCATGGTTTCCGTACACTTTTCTAAATCCTCCACATGCTGTTCCTTCAGATAGCCAAAGAAAGCTCTCAAATCTCTTTGATATGAATCCAGCGTATTCGTGGATTTCTTCTGTGACATTTGCAGATAAGCAAGATAGGACTGTAATAACTCTTCCATCACTTTTTCCTTTCTCCTCTTTCTATACGAAATTCTAATGGCAATATTTATCCTTATAGGCAAGTACTGCAGCGATGGTCTTGGAATCCTGAATCTTGCAGGAATAGATCATCTCGCACAGTTCCTCCACCGTATATTCTTCCACTTCCACCACTTCATCCTCATCAAGATGCTGAGCCGTATGGGTTAACTGGGTGGCAAGATAGATGTCAATGACTTCACTACTATAGGCGATGGCTGGCACTGTGGAAAGGAGTAACTCCACATGTCCACAGACATATCCCGTCTCTTCCTCCAATTCCCGCACCGCTGCATCTTTGGTGGATTCCTTGGGATTTAAGCCACCGGCAGGAATTTCTAAGGATTCCCGGTCAATGGCATTGCGATACTGACGCACCATGATAATCTTTCCTTCTGCAGTTACCGGAAGTACTGCAGCAGCCCCATGATGACCGATAAAATCCCATTTGGCAATCTTTCCGTCGGATACCTTGATGGAATCCTTATACATATTTAAAATCGAACCTTCATATACTAATTCGCGGCCCACACGTTCAAACATACGCACTCCTTCTTTGGATATGATTCAAGACTCGCTCGCGAGTCTTGCAATGAGTTAATCCAAATGCTCACACTTTCTATAACATTTGTCCGTTGCCTTAAATAAGGAATTACGGAAGCCATTCTCTTCTAACGCTTCTACTGCAGCAATGGTGGTACCACCTGGAGAACATACATTATCCTTTAACTTACCAGGATGCTCGCCGGTTTCTAATACCATCTTCGCAGAACCAAGCACAGTCTGTGCCACAAATTCATATGCTGCTGCACGAGGCATACCGCACTTTACCACGCTATCGGCCAGTGCTTCAATAAACATATATACATAGGCAGGGGAGCTTCCGCTAGCACAGGTAACCGCGCTCATCAGATGCTCATCAATAATATTGAACTTTCCAAATGCATTAAAATAACGCTCAATATCCTTCATTTCATTATCATTAAATTCGTTCGGGTCGTAACATACTCCCGTCATACCTTCACCCACCATGGCTGGGGTATTTGGCATGGCACGAACCACACGCACATCCTTCCCCACCTTCTTTGCCACATCTTCCATGGTGATTCCAGGAGCAATGGAAATCACGATCTTGGAGTAATCTAATACTGGTGCAATCTGCTTTAATACTGCATCATAAACGATCGGCTTTACGGCTAAAATAATAAATTCAGAATTGGTCACCACATCCTCATTGTTCTCCTGTGGTGTCACTCCATATTTTTCAGCAGTCTCTGCCTGCTTAGCAGCATTTGGCTCATGGAAGGTTACATTCTCGCTTCCATAGCGCTTTACTAAACCGGACAACATGGCACTTCCCATATTCCCCATTCCAATAAATCCATACTTATACATAACAATTCTCCTTTGAAGAATGATTTTTATCCCTGCCTATTGTAACAAAAGAGCCTTGTAGAATCAAATCTTACAAAGCCCTTTTTTCTTTCAGATCATTATATTTTATAATGTTAGATTTTATAATTTTATTAAGGAATTTTACTTATTTTCCAATAACTTCTCTACGGATACTAACTTCACACAGAGAATAAATACTTCCGTTGCGGTCTTCATCTCTTCTGGAGAAGGGAAGGAAGGAGCAATACGAATATTGGAATCCTGTGGATCCTTGTGATATGGGAAGGTTGCACCTGCACCTGTTAAAACCATACCTGCTTCCTTACACTTTTCTACAACAGCCTTAGCACAACCCTCCAAAGTATTGAAGGAGATAAAATATCCTCCCTTTGGCTTGGTCCAAGTACCGATCTCTAATCCTTCCAATTCCTTGTCAAAGCTCTCTAATACTGCTTCGAACTTAGGACGAAGGGAAGCTGCATGCTTCTTCATATGTGCTTCAATACCAGCAGCGTTCTTAAAGTAAAGAACATGACGAAGCTGATTTAACTTATCATAACCGATGGTCTGAATCGTAATGGACTTACGAGCAAAATCCAAGTTCTTCTTTGAAGAAATCATTGCTGCAATACCTGCGCCTGCAAATGAGATCTTAGAAGTGGAACAGAATTCATATACCATATCCGGATTACCAGCCTTCTCACATTCGGAGAGGATTTCTAATAATTCATCACGATCATCGTCATAGAGATGATGTACTGCATATGCATTATCCCAGAAAATTCTGAAATCTTCTGCAGCAGGCTTTAAATTCGCCATTCTCTTTACTACTTCATCCGAATAAGAAGTTCCTAATGGATTGGAATACTTTGGTACACACCAAATACCCTTAATGGAAGCATCCTTGGATACTAACTCTTCTACCAGATCCATATCAGGGCCATCCGCCTTCATAGGAATGGTAATCATCTCAATACCAAAATGCTCTGTAATTGCAAAATGTCTATCATAACCAGGAGCTGGACATAACCACTTTACCTTATCAAGCTTGCACCAAGGAGTACTACCGCATACACCATGGGTCATAGAACGGGAAATGGTATCATACATTACTGGAAGGGATGCATTACCGAATACAATAACATTCTCATAAGAGACACCCATCATTTCAGCAACTAATTCTCTTGCTTCCTTAATACCATCCATAATTCCATAATTACGGAAGTCCATTCCATCTTCGCCCTTCATTACGGTCTCTGGATTTACAACATTTAACATATCCAGTGTAAGATCCAACTGCGCTGGAGAAGGCTTTCCACGAGCCATGTTAAGGTTTAATCCTTTTCCCTTAACTTCCTCAAATCCCTTTAATAATTCTTCTCTTAACGCTCTTAACTCTTCAACGCTTAACTTGTTATAAGCTGTCATTTTACTCCTCCTATCTTTTCTAAGAAACACACTTGTTTGAGTATAACGGACAGTAAAAGTTTTGGCAAGTTTTTTTTAAGATTCATAACTTTATAATGTCAAAACTTAATTTTATTAAGTATGATGGGTGAAATTGGCATGAAAAAAGCCCCTGGACTTTCGTCCAAGGGCTAACAAGCTTCTTTATTAACTCAGTAAATTAACTAAAGCTGTCGGATGCTTACTTCGCATAATCAGTTACACGGGACTCACGGATTAAGCTAACCTTAATCTGTCCTGGATACTGTAACTCATCCTCAATCTTCTTGGAAATTTCTCTACCAAGTAAGACCATATCAGCATCACTAACTGCTTCAGGAACTACCATAACTCGAATCTCTCTACCTGCCTGAATAGCAAATGACTTGTCAACTCCCTTAAAGGAATTAGCAATATCTTCCAAATCTTTTAATCTGTTCGTATAAGTATCTAAAGTTTCACGTCTTGCGCCTGGACGAGCTGCGGAAATAGCATCTGCAGCCTGTACTAAGCATGCAATTAAGGATTCTGGCTCTACATCACCATGATGTGCTGCAACCGCATTCACAACAATTGCATTCTCCTTGTACTTCTTACAAAGATCCACACCAATCTGTACATGGGAACCTTCCACTTCATGATCAATGGACTTACCAATATCATGTAATAATCCTGCACGCTTTGCTGTCTTCGCATCAAGGCCCATCTCAGCAGCCATAAGACCTGCTAAATGTGCAACTTCGACGGAATGCTTCAAAACGTTCTGGCCATAACTTGTACGGAACTTCATACGTCCAAGTAACTTCACCAGTTCTGGATGAATGCCATGCACACCTACTTCTAAGCATGCTGCTTCACCTTCTTCTCGAATAACGTTATCCACTTCCTTCTGTGCCTTCTCCACCATCTCTTCAATACGAGCTGGATGGATACGACCATCTACAATAAGCTTCTCAAGAGCGATTCTTGCGACCTCTCTCTTGATTGGATCGAAACCGGATAAAACAACTGCTTCTGGAGTATCATCAATAATTAATTCCACACCAGTCATTGTCTCTAAGGTACGAATATTACGTCCTTCACGACCAATAATACGTCCCTTCATTTCATCATTCGGTAATTGAACAACGGAAATAGTGGTTTCAGCCACGTGGTCTGCAGCGCAACGCTGAATTGCTGTTACGATGATTTCCTTCGCACGCTTCTCACTTTCTTCCTTTGCTCTTGACTCTGCTTCCTTAATTAAGATTGCAGAATCATGCTTTACTTCTTCTTCAACAGTTTTTAAAAGATAATCTTTTGCTTGTTCGGAGGTTAAACCAGAGATTCGTTCAAGTTCCTGCTGTCTCTTTACATTGAGCTCATCAATAACCTGCTTCTGCTGTGCGAGTTCCTCTTCCTTACGGGATAAAGACTGGTCACGCTTATCGACTGCCTCGATCTTCTTGTCCAGAGCTTCTTCCTTGGAAAGGACCCTACGCTCATAGCGCTGTAACTCAGCACGGCGTTCCTTTGTTTCTTTTTCAAGTTCATTCTTGGTCTTCAAAGACTCTTCTTTAGCTTCTACTAAAATCTCTTTCTTTCTAGCATCAGCTTCTTTGATCGCATCATCCAAAATCTTCTGAGCACGATTCTTAGCACTATTAATGTCTTTTTCATCGTTAGACTTATGAATAGAATTCGAAATCACCAAGGTAACTACCGCAGCTACAATCGCTACCACCACAGCAATTAAAATCGCAGTGATAATATTGATCTGCACAGGAGCACCTCCTTATTAAATTTTCATTGTACATAATACAACATTGTTATATTAAAGGATTTACATAAAAAAGTCAAGGGAATTGTGCAAATTTACTAAATACCACACAATTCCCTCTCATTAGTTTCGATTCTTTTCGCCAAATAAGTATGACTAACTTATATCATTATAGACAATTCATCCCCCTGTCAGGACAGCGTATGACTTGTTTTAACTCAGTCGGGGTACAAGCTCCGACTAAGTTAAAACAAAGACCGATCTCTATCTTACATGGATTCATAGGACTCTCCCACGATTTTGGAAATAGTTTCATAGGAAAATCCCTTTCTCATCAAAGACATACAAAATTTCTGGCGTTCTTCCTTCGTTGCCTCTTTCGGATCAAAATGTTTCTTCCGCATCAAGATTCGAATGGTCTCTCCATCATCCACATCACTTTCTTCTAAAGCAGAGGCAATGGTTTCCCGATCCACTCCCTTCTTTAACAAATCCTGTTGAAGCTGCTTCTTACTCTTATTTCGATTCCGAAAGGTTAAGAAGGATTCACTATAATTCGCATCATCAATATAATGATGCTTCTCAAAAAGAGCAATGGTCTCTTCAATTAAATCCTCCGGATAATATCCTTCCTTTAATTTCCGTACCACTTCCTGATGAGTCATCTGACGTCGCATTAATAAATTCGCTACTCTCTCCTTCATACGCTTAGGAAGAATGGTATGAAAAATCTCATCATAATCCGAATCCGATAATTCTCCCCCTTCTTCCATATGAAAGCGACGAATCTCGCCCTTATATAAAGCGATGGTCATGTCATGATCAATACATACCTTGGATTTCTGCTTTGTTAGGGCAGAAATACTAGTAATCTGATGCATGATTATTCCTCACTATCGTCCGCAGCCTTCTTGCCACGAGAAGCTTTCGCAGGAGCCTCTTCCTTAGTCTCTGCTGCTTTACCTTCTGCACCAATATTGTAGAAAGCACGAACCTTATTCTCAATCTCAGCCATGATCTCTGGATGCTCTTCTAAATAAACCTTCGCATTCTCACGGCCCTGTCCGATCTTCTCCCCATTATAGGCATACCATGCGCCGGACTTATTCACTACATCAATATTCGCAGCAAGATCAATAATATCTCCGGAACGGGAAATACCCTTACCGAACATAATATCAAATTCAGCCTCTCTAAATGGAGGAGCCACCTTATTCTTTACTACCTTCACACGGGTATGGTTACCAATCACTTCACCACCCTGCTTTAAAGCTTCCACACGACGTACATCCAAACGTACAGATGCATAGAACTTTAACGCACGTCCACCCGTAGTGGTTTCTGGATTACCGAACATAACACCAACCTTCTCACGTAACTGGTTGATAAAGATAATCACGCAGTTGTTCTTATTAACTACTGCGGTTAACTTACGAAGAGCCTGGGACATTAATCGAGCCTGTAAGCCCACATGGGAATCACCCATATCGCCATCAATCTCGGCCTTAGGAACCAATGCTGCAACGGAGTCCACAATTACAATATCAATTGCTCCAGAACGAACCATGGTCTCTGTGATCTCTAATGCCTGCTCCCCATTATCCGGCTGTGAAATATATAAATTATCGATATCTACACCGATATTCTTCGCATAAACTGGATCCAAAGCATGTTCTGCATCGATAAATGCTGCAATACCACCGCGCTTCTGAACTTCCGCAACCATATGTAATGCAACGGTCGTCTTACCAGAAGATTCTGGTCCGTAGATTTCAACGATACGTCCCTTCGGAACACCACCTGCACCAAGTGCAATATCCAGACTAAGTGAACCTGTAGGTACTGTTTCAATATTCATATCAGCTGCAGAATCACCCAACTTCATTACAGTATGCTTACCATACGCCTTCTCGATATTCGCAATCGCTGCATCCAATGCTCTTAACTTTTCATCCTGTGCCATATTATTCTCCTTTCGAACATTCGTTCGTGACATGTTCATATCATATTATAAAAATTTTTAAGTGTCAATACATTTTCATAAAAAAACAGAAAATTTGTTCGATAAAAAAAGCTCGTCAACAATTAGAATCCCTCTCGCGATTCTAATCCTTAACAAGCTTATGATCCTTCGTTATTCAATCCCACAAAATCCGTACTGTTCCCAACAATTCCCATGGCTTCTCATTCTTCCTATCTCCTAGGAACGATCCACAAGTAAGCAACATATCCATAAGAATTACAGTCCATCAATGAAACAATCATAGATTATCAAAGATTCGTGCAAATGTAAAGTATTTTCCCACCTTATAAGGAGTCAATCTGCCAATCGATTGGCGTAAGTCCCTGGCTTTCTAAAAAGCGATTAGCCTCACTAAAATGACCGCATCCATCAAATCCTCGATATACGGAAAGTGGGCTTGGATGGGATGTTTTTAACACCAAATGCTTGGGATTATGAAGCATTCTCGCCTTCTTCTGGGCAGGCGCTCCCCAGAGCATGAATACGATGGGACGATCCACCTCATTTAACACTCGAATCGCCGCATCCGTAAATTCTTCCCAACCAATCTCTTTATGGGAATTGGCTTCATGAGCCCGCACAGTTAATACGGTATTAAGAAGCAGTACTCCCTGCTTGGCCCATTTGGTAAGACAACCGTGATTCGGAATGGTACAACCCAGATCCCGATGTAATTCCTTATAAATATTTACTAAGGAAGGGGGAATCTTTACATCCGGCTTCACGGAAAAACATAATCCATGGGCCTGGCCCGGTTCATGATATGGATCCTGACCGATAATCACAACTTTTACTTCTTCTAAAGGAGTAAAATGAAATGCATTAAAGATTTCATCCGCAGGAGGATAGACTGGGTATTTTGAATACTCTTCCTTCACCCGTTGAAATAAATTGGCATAATATGGTTTTGAAAATTCTGGTCGTAATGCCTCTTCCCAGGCACCTGTAATCCCGCTCATTCTACACTCCACCCTATGTTCCTACAATACTCGTATCTTCTTCGTAGGATGTTCCTACGATCTTCCTTCGTCAAGACTCGCTTGTGAGTCTTGCGCGCCGGATTCGGTTCTGCTTCAGCAGACAAATTCCTGTCCGAATCCGTGCGCATCCTATCTTCGTACAGAAATTCCTTCCTTGGCAAGATAATCCTTTAAATCCTTCATCTCAATTTCCTTATAATGGAACAAAGAAGCCGCAAGAGCAGCATCTGCGCCGCCTTCCGTCAATGCATCCTTAAAATGTTCCATGGTTCCTGCACCACCAGAGGCAATCACAGGAATGGAAACACTGGAAGAAACCAGCTTGGTTAATTCAATATCATAACCCGCCTTGGTTCCATCACAATCCATACTGGTTAATAAAATTTCACCGGCACCAAGGGATGCAGCCTTCTTGGCCCATTCAATGGCATCCAGTCCCGTATCAATTCGTCCGCCGCTACGGAAGATATTCCACCCACTTCCATCCGCCCGACGCTTCGCATCAATAGCCACTACCACACACTGGCTTCCGAACTTATCCGCAGCTTCTGAAATCAGCGTTGGATTTAAAATCGCAGCCGAATTAATGGCAATCTTATCCGCACCTTCACGCAATAATTTCTTAAAATCATCCACACTACGAATTCCACCGCCGATGGTGAAAGGAATAAACAATTTCTCAGCTACTTTTCTTGCCAGTTCCACTGCCGTATCCCTGCCATCACTCGTGGCAGTAATATCCAAAAATACCACTTCATCCGCACCGGAGCGGTCATAATTCATGGCAACTTCCACAGGATCACCCGCATCCCGCAAATTCACAAAATTCGTGCCCTTTACCACGCGTCCATCCTTACAATCCAAGCAAGGAATAATTCTCTTCGTAAACATTGAAAGCCTCCTACAATGACACAAAATTGGATAAAATCTTCAGTCCCATATCGCTACTCTTCTCTGGATGGAACTGCACTGCAAAGACATTATCCTTCTCCACAGCCGCATGAATATGGGTTCCATACTCGGTGGTAGCCGTCACCATATCTTCGCAATCCGCATGTAAATAGTAGGAATGAACGAAATATACATAGGTCTCTTCCGGAATTCCCTGGAATAATCTGGATTCCCTAGGCAAATGTAATGAATTCCATCCCATATGCGGAATCTTCATATCCCCCGAAGCCGGGATCTTTAAAATATGTCCCGGAAGAATTCCAAGACCTTTCACACCCTTAGTTTCTTCACTATCTTCAAATAGTAACTGTAATCCGACACAGATTCCAAGAAATGGAGTCTTCTTATCGATCACTTCATGAATCACTTCATCCATATGATATTTGCAAAGATTGCCCATGGCATCTCCAAATGCTCCCACTCCGGGAAGGATTACATGGTCCGCAGCAAGAATCACTTTCGGATCCCTGGTTAACACGGCTTCCTTTCCTATGGCTTCGATGGCCTTTAAGGCACTCTTCGTATTGCCAGCATCATAATCGATTAAAGCTATCATGGTGTCTCCTCCAAGTTTGAATAATTCGTAATAATTTCCTGATAAGATGCATAGTCACTATTATATAACCCTGCAAATGTGTGGGCCATCTCATCGGAGATGCCATACTTCACACTTAAGACATCTAAAATTTTGATGCGAATTGCATCTAAATCAGCGCTTACACCTAACAAGGTAGCTTCTTCATAATGTCTTTCATATTCATCAATACCTGTGATCAGTGCACTTAACGCTTCATAATCCATATGAAGATCGGAATACCGACCGTATGCATTATATTTGTGCTGTACATACATGATACAGGTAATGCGTTCCTTTAATTCCTTGTCCGCTTCGTTCTTTGGCTCCACGCCAGCAATCCAATCCCAGGCCTTGTTGTAATTCTTGTCCACCATATAGTAGGTGGCAGAATTCATGGTTCTGGTATATCCAAAGGACACCGTGGTAAAGAATAGGTACGCTACCGTACTTCCCACAATCAACACAATCACAAAAAGTCCGATAGGACGAATATGTACAATATCCTTGGGATCCGTAGGTTCCTTCGGTGGTTTCTCCTTCTTAGGCTTTGGTGGTTTTGGTGGCTTTGGCTTCTTCTCTTTCTTTTTCTTTGGTTCCTTCGGCTTCTTTTCTTTCTTTTTCTTCTTTTTGCCGCCTTCTTCGCCCTCTTCTCCCTCGGCCTTTGGCTTTACTTCCTCTTCGGAATCATCCTCGGCAATGGCATCCAAAAAGGCGAAAAATCCCTTCTTTACAGGTTTCTTATTCTCAATCAGATTGCCGTCCGCATCATAGAGTTCTTCTAAGATCTTCTGGTTCTCATCCTTAGCTTCACTACTTCCAGCATCTTCTCCCTGGGATTTATTCTTTTTTAACAGTCCAAGGATCTTCGCAAGAAGTCCAGGCTTTTTGGCTTTCTGAATTACTTCATCCAGTTCTTCTGCCACAGCCTGTGCACTACCAAGTTCACCACCACTTCCTCCAGTCGTGTTACTTTCCTTGGCATCAAGATCTGGAATATCCTCCAGTCCGGATAAATCTCCCTCTGGATTTAAGGTAAGTTCTGGGGAATTCTTATCCTCAGCATTATCGGAAGATTCCTGAAGGGCCATCGCAGCTTCCAGTGCAGCCTGAGCTTCTTCTTCCGCAATCATTTCCTGCTCTTTTAGACTTGCTTCCTGCATTGCAGAAATCTGAGCAATCTCATCATCACTTAACTCTCCGGTGGACATAGAGCTTAGATCCCCATTCTCATCCATTCCTAAGAGTTCTTTCATCTCATCATCCAAAGAGGCAGGATCAATCTCAGAAGCCTTCTTCGCTTCTTCTTCCGCCGCAGCCTGGGCGTCTTCCTCTTTCTTAGCCCGTTCCTTCTCCGCTTCAGCTTCCGCCTTCACTTCATCATTCACATCACTAATGATATCATCCAGGGCATTAATTAAATTTAACGAAGCGGCTTCATCTCCGCCTTCGGACACATCGATATATTTGGTTTCTTCCACGGAAGGTTCTTCTTCTCCACCAAATCCTTCCATGAACTGCTCTTCTAAATGTTCATCCCCACCAAAGCCCTCAAGCTCCTCTTTGGCACTAAGACCTTCTAACTTCTCTGAGTCTTGGGACTGATCCATCACTGGCTCTGTTACTGGCTCTACTACGGACTCCATGTTCGTAGTAGGATCTGCATCCGTTGCAAGCACAGTTTCATCTTCCTCGGACAGAAGAACCTGATGAATATAATCATCCACCATATCTTCTTCCTGCTCTGGGGAATCAGATACCATCACATCTTCATTCGTAAGTTCAATATGGGGCATCTCCTTCGGTTCAGCCATGGACATAAGATCCGCATCCGATACCATCTCCACTGGAGCTGTAGGAACAACATTGGGAACATTTGCCCCAGGATTCATCAAATCCTGTAACTGTTGATCCAAATAATTCTCCTCCACACGATTCGGTGACATCATCATCTGTGCGTAAACATCGTCCGAAACACCTGGTTGTGCACTGGAAGTCAATTGTTCTTCTGGAACTTGCATTGGAGACTGAGTATTCATTAACTCATCCACGGAAATATTCTTATTCTGTGTAACGGACTTCAGCAATTGATCAAGATAATCTTCTTCGTTATTGTTTGCCACGTCTGTCACCTCCCCATAGAATTAAGATTTCACTTCATAATCACTCTATTTTATCATATTTGTATGCATTCTACAACGAACGAAAATGAAAAAACCGGAGCCACAACATGACTCCGGTTCGTTCAAAACCTACTTATTTCGCAATCAAACGATCAATTACAGAAACTAATTGACCAATCTCTGGCTTGGACAACTGTTCATCCGCACCCAGACTTGTGCCCTTCGCTCTCATCTGATCATCGATCAGTGAAGAGAAGATAATTACTGGAATATTCTTTAATCGTTCATCTTCCTTGATCAACTTCGTTAAACGATGTCCATCCATGAGAGGCATTTCAATATCCGTAATGATACACTTTACCTTCTCATTGTAAGAACCATTATCCCGAAGCATGGTTAACAGATCCCAACATGCCTGTCCATTCGGACAAGCGGTAACATCAGAATAACCAGCCTTATGGAGTGAATCCATAATCAACTTCGTAAGAAGAGGAGAATCCTCTGCCATTACGATTGGTGAATCACAACGTTCTCTAGTTCCCAGCTTTTCAACATCAGAAACTTTCAATCCGGTCTCAGGATTAATATTAGAAACGATGCTTTCAAAATCCAGAATAATAATAAGCTTATTGTCAATCTTCACAATACCGGTGGAGATTGCTGTATCAGCAGTGCTGATGGTCTTATCCGGTGTGATAATATCAGCCCAAGAGATACGATGAATTCCCAGCACTTTATGTACATGGAAACCCACATTCAGTTTATTAAAATTCGTAATAATAAACATATCATTTCGCGTATCATCCGACTCCTGTGCCTTAATCACACGAGCCAAATTAATTACAGTAATCATGGTATCACGTGGCATAAATATTCCCTCAACACATTCATGCGCATGTGGCACAGGAGTTACTGGCGCGTAAGGCACGATTTCTCGAACCTTCGCTACATTGATTCCATAATGATTGTTCCCGATGGTGAATTCCAGAACTTCCAGTTCGTTGGTTCCACTTTCCATTAAAATATTTGTATCCATGAAATTGTGCCCTCCCAATACAAATGTATTAAATTACATACAAGAATTATATCATTTTATATGGGAAATAACAATAAAAAAACAACCCAAAATCATTGGATTGTTCAAGAATTTTTATTATTCAATTACCTTAAAATACTGCATATGAAAGATCCTTTCGGACCAAATGTTTTTGATTTGACAACCTTTTTTGATCACAAATCCTTTGAGGTACTATTTTTTAGAGAATCATTCGACCTATTAGTACTGCTCCGCTTAACTAATTACTTAGCTTACACTTGCAGCCTATCAACCTCGTCGTCTACAAGGGGTCTTATTACTTACGTA
>JAILGS010000041.1 GCA_024696615.1 Lachnospiraceae bacterium | reverse complement strand
GTCCCCATACCAGGCCACACGTTTTCCCGCCCACTGGGAATAATAGCCGATATTCTCCGAAGCACCGCTGCCAATATCCACCACCATCAGACGACCATCTAAAAGATAGATATGGTTCGGATCCGTGTCCTCTTCCTCTTCTTCCTCTTCGGCATACACTTCTAACACAGGCCAAAATAACTTCTTCCCAAGCTCCTTAGCCCATGTAGTTCTTCCCTCTTCATTCTCTGTGAAGCCGATCTCATACTCCCTGGAAATCCCTGCAATTCCCATCATTCCAAGAAATAAGCACAGTAATGCTACGATTTTTCTAATCTTTATGGCTTTCTTTTTCCCATTCACATGACACTGGGAAGCATGATATTCATATGTATTTTTCATGAATGCTCCCCCCTTGTCATACATTTGCATGCATTCTAAGAAACTACTAGCTAAGTTCGTTCCTAATAGTGTCTGCGTAACAGATCTTCCACAATAACGCTTCCCACCTGCTCTCCGCCACGCTTGGTAAAATGAATTCCTTCATACATTAAGCCGAATTCATCCTGTCCGTTGGAAGCGTCGATTCCACAGATTGGGCCAATATTATAAGCATCAAAGCCCCAGTTAGTTGCAATCTCCACAGCCGCATCGCCATATTCCCAAGAAGTAAGTCCCTGGGAATTATTGATTTCACCGGACTTGGTAATGACAAGTGGCGTTCCCAGGAAGATCACATGTGCCCCAGAATAGTAGCGCTTTAAAAGATAACACAACTGATTCATGGCACCACGGAAGGTTGTGCAGTCTACTATGGGCGCCCCAAAAGCATCCGTATCATAGTCCACATCTCCTAATGGAACTCCGCCCGCCCAGTCGTTGGTACCTGCCATCACAAAAATCACTTCCGCATCCACGGGGATTCCATTTACCCCGTTGGTTAAGCGCTCCACATCGGATAAAGTGCCTGTATTGGCGATGGAAGCCACACAGTATCCGGAACTACCGCAGTTTACGCCCTGGAATTCAAAATAATCATCCACATATTTACAATGATAGTAAATCTCACTTAAGCTATCGCCATACCAGGCGCATTTCTTCTGGTACCATTCCATATATGCACCACGATTGTCATTCACACCACTTTCATAGGTTCCCACAGGAATTGCCATGGCATTCTTCGCATACCACTCCTCATCCGTCATCCCAGCAGGGGTGGCGTATCTCTGAGCCGTTTCTTCCGTGGTCTGATGCTTTACCTGGCTCTGTGCCTCGGCCACTTCCGTTAATGTAGGAAGTGCGGAACCATCATCCGTTAAATCCACAAATTCATGGATGGATCCAGGTCCTGCAATAATTTCATCCGGACGGATCTCTTTCGACGGATCTTTGGTTGCCTGGGTCGTACTTTCTTCTAAAGAACCCTGGGCAGCCGTGGTTACTTCTGTTGTCTCAGCATAGCTTGGAAGAATCTCCGTAGCCATCTTGGTTGTAGGCTCTTCTCCTAAAAGAGAATTACTATAATTTCCACCACTGGAAAAAGTGGAAGACTCATCGTTGGAAAAAAACATCATTCCCACCACTGCCCCAATTCCAATGAGTGCAATGAAGGAACTTATGACAAAAAATTTTTGATTTTGATTCATCAAACATACCTCACATTCGAACTTTTATTATACTATTGAATGAATTATCGGTCAAATGCAAGGATTGGGCCGCCCAGTTGATATATGTCTTTACTTTTTGACCTAATATAAAAATGCCACAAATCAAGGGTTGTTCCTGATTTATGGCATTTTTTATTAGGTTCAATCAGTAATAGAATCAGCTCGTGCGTAAAGAGTCTTACGTCCTGCTCCAATTCTTACTAAAGTTCCATCCTCAACAAGTTTCTTCAACGCTGACTCTACAGATGAACTACCTAGGCTAGGGCAACCAACAAGAACTTCCTGTTTTGAGAACTTCCCTATACGCTCGCTTACATAAGCCTTAACTACATCATACGATGTGCTCTTAGTTCCAGATGCATAGGCTATAGATACTCTTGCCTCAAACTCCTTGTAACAAGAAAGTATGATACTAAGCATATATTTGATAAATGGCTTCGGATCGTTAGTTCCCTCATGCCATCCCTGGTCTGCCCTTTGAAGTGCATCATAATACGCTTCTTTGGTATCTGCGATAGCTTTCTCAATACTGATATACTGACCTACCATATATCCACTACGATAAAGCAATAGTAAGGTCATCAATCTGCTCATTCGGCCATTGCCATCATTAAACGGGTGAATACACAAGAAATCAAGTAAAAAGCATGGTATAAGAATAAGTTCATCCACCAACTCTTTGTCTAATGCTTTTTGATATTCTTCGCAAATAGCATCCATCGCATTCGGAGTCTCATATGGTTCAAGAGGCTTAAACAAAACCACTTTCTCACCTGTTTCTAGCACCATATCGATTTCATTCGGTGTGTTTTTAAACTGCCCACCATAATTTAGATTCGTAAACTTCAACAAATCACGATGCATTTGAAGAACATAATTACTCCGAACAGGTATTACATCATAGTTTTCATGTACAAGATTAAGCACATTTCGATAACCAAGAATTTCTTCCTCATCCCTATTCTTAGGAGTTGTCTTATCTGCCACAAGCTGCTTTAGTCTTGCATTTGTAGTAATAATCCCTTCAATCCTGTTGGATGCCTCTGTACTCTGTATTTTTGCAATCTCTATAAGCCTATTAAGCTCAACAGGTTTTTGACGCAAATACAATTCCTGCTTTCCCTTGTACTCATGAATCTTGGAAATATAAGACATTATTTCATTGTCCCAAGTCCTATCTGCTAGATAAGAATAATCAAATTGTCTCATTGGCTAATACTCCTTTCTCCCAAGGAATATTATTATCACCCAATTCAGTGTTCATTTTGGGAGATATTTTTCATTGTCGGGAGAATAACTCTTACTCCCAATTATATTATTCTTTCTCCCAAATCACAATCTATTTTGGGATTTAACCCGATATGAAGAAATCAAACGAGCCAAGAAACGCTGTAAATTCGGCATTTCTTGGCTCATGTACATCATTGGAGTAATTTGCACGCTCTACTGTTATTGTGTATAAGCTGCTGAAATGATCCCCCACTCTTATCGAATCAATTGTGTCTTATCCACTTCAATTGAGGAATACTTATTTTTTTCCAGCGAAGTTTTAATTCTCAAATCTTCTATGTATTGAACAGTACCGTCCTGATTAATCATTTCAAAGTCACAGGAAGCTATTTAGTAATATTGCTGATCTCTATTTGAGGCTTCTAGTTGCATACGATCTGAAAAATATGTAATAAACTCTGATGCATTCTCATACGCAAATAATATTTCGAAGCAAGGTTTTTTCGAAGGATCCAAAATTTTGCAGCCTTTCATCGGATCAAAGAAAAATTCCTGACCAAATTCTGAGAATTTTTTTACATATTGTTTGGTGTTGTTGTGGTGATATATAACTTCATCTCC
>JAILGS010000001.1 GCA_024696615.1 Lachnospiraceae bacterium | reverse complement strand
GGGATTCTCTAAATATTTAATTTTAGAGGGAGGTATGCTATATTTAGATGTAAATTTGTTTCGCAATTCAAAGAACTTTCCATAGTTATGAGGCCGTGGAACGCTAACAAATAAGAAGTGCAAAGTTCAAACGAATAAATGAGGATGAAATATGGCAGCAAAGAAGAATTATTATGCGGTGGCAGCGGGGCTAACGCCGGGAATTTATAAAACTTGGGATGAGTGCAAGGCGCAAGTGAATGGATTTTCAGGAGCATCCTATAAGGGATTTGCAACCCTTGCAGAAGCGGAAGAATTTATGAAAGCAGCAGGTGTAGCGGTCTCCGTACAAGATGACAAAAATGCAACTACCTCTAGCATTGCACAAGATGGCAAAAAAACAACTACCTCTAGCATTGCACAAGATGACAAAAATGCAACTACCTCTAGCACTGCACAAGATGACAAAATCCCCAACACCTACACCGTTCCAGGGGGAGTGGCTGTATTTGTGGATGGAAGTTTTAATATTGCAACGAAAACCTATGGATATGGATGTGTAATTATAAATCCTTTCCACGAGAATTCAGATGTCAATTCCCCACAGGGCCTTGAAGGATCGAAGAGTATCAATTCCCCACAGGACCTTGAAGTGGCGAAGAGTATCAATTCCCCACAGGGCCTTGAAGGATCGAAGAGCATCAAATCCCCCCAAGCCCTTGAAGGAACCGAGGATGTCGAATCGGACATCTTAGAAATCCTCCATGGTTCTGGAAATGATCCGGATTATGTGGAAATGCGAAATGTGGCAGGCGAGATTCTTGCCAGTGAACATGCAATTGATTGGGCCATTGAAAAACATTTTCAACAGGTGGATATCTACTATGATTATGAGGGCATTGAAAAGTGGGCCAATGGACTGTGGAAAGCCAATAAGCCCGGAACTATTCGGTATAAAGAGTTGGTGGCCAAGAAGCGAGAGCAGATCCGAGTTGTATTTCATAAAGTAGCAGCGCATACGGGCGTCATCTATAATGAGATGGCGGATGAAGCGGCCAAGCAGGGCGCGGGCATCCTGTAAACACATAGCGATCATGTTACCAAGCATGGCGCGGGGGTCTTGTAAACGCATAACGATCATGCGGCCAAGCAGGGCGCGGGGATCTTGTAAACACATAACGATCATGTTACCAAGCATGGCGCGGGCATCCTGTAAATGCATAACCTTGCCCATGGTACACCTAGTGACCTTTTAGCCCAATAAAATATACGTATTTATAAATTCCATCAATCATATGTAGGAGGAAGAGTTGTGTATTACTTAATCGGGGAAAATTTAGAAGAAGTAACGAAGAAGGACATCTTGCATGCCACGAAACAGTATGTGGCAATCCTTTCTTCGGAGGAATGGAAGCAGGATTGTAGCAATTTTGAGATGGGAATCGATATCGAAATGTTCAGTTCCGAAATCTTTATCACCAAGGCTGAAGTCAATTATGACTCCCTGACAGGATGCTTTTCGATCCCTAATCGAGAAGACTTTTCTAAGGAAGATTATAAATTTTCTTTTGCGTTAGATGAGAAAGGCATCGTATTCATCGATGATAGCGGCAAAGTACAAGAAATCATTCAGAATATTCATAACACCAAGAAGTGGAAATTACCAAGCCTGGAGCGTTTCATCTACGATTTCCTAGATCAGATCGTCATTGACGATTTGCGATTAATGGAAAAGTACGAGCGTGAGCTGGATTTAATCGAAAAGAAAATCATGATGGAGGAGGAAAAATTTCCTACCGGTCGCTTAAATGAAATTCGAAGCGACATCCGCGATTTGCGGATTCACTATGAACAGCTCATGGATTTAGGTCAGGAACTCGAAGAAAATGAGAATAATTTCTTCAAGCCCGAAAATCTGCGATATTTCCGACTGTTCTTAAATCGAATGGCGCGACTGCACGACAGTTCCACCTCTTTGCGGGACTACACAATGCAGCTGCGAGATTTGTACAAAGCCCATATCGACGTGAAGCAAAATCGCATCATGACGGTCCTCACGGTGGTAACCACCATCTTCATGCCATTAACCTTAATCGTTGGGTGGTACGGAATGAACTTTCAATATATGCCGGAACTCTCCTGGAAATGGGGCTATCCATTGGTCATCGGCATATCCTTGTTCATTGTTTTAGCCAGTCTTTGCTTCTTTAAAAAGAAAAAATGGCTCTAAGCAAATGTATTACAATTTTCCCTTGCATTCGATATTTTGATATGTTAAGATTGTAAGGAATGCATTGATGGAGACTCTTGCTTTACGAAGCTGACAGGGAAGCATCTCACCGACTGAGAGGATGCCAAGTGAACGAAGATGAGGGAACACTCTGGAGCAGGTCAATTGAACGTGATGAGAAGATTTAGAATGTTCGGCAGAATATGAACGGTTCGACAGTTTTGAACGGTTCGGCAGAATATGAACGACTCAGAATCTTTAAACTTCCGCATCCCTTAGGTTGACTCGGTGGGCACCGTAATATGCCATGAAGAGGTGAACGAAAAAGTTCATGAATGCGGGTGGTACCGCGGATTACAAGAGTTAATTCGCCCCGGGATGTGAAATTCATCCCGGGGTTTTTTATTTTTAAACCTTGGGAGTCATGTAAGAATCATAGAAACTATGTAGAGAGTCGAACGAGGGACGAACAAAGCACCCACGAACGAACCAAGTGCACCAAGCGGTCCGAACCGCAATAAAGTGCAGTATGATGCTCGTGGAAGCGGCCCGAACTGCAATAAAGTGCAGTATGATGCTCGTGGAATCGGCCCGAACCGCATAGCGATATGATGGAAGAAAGAAGGAGGACATTATGTCAAACATTTACAGAGACTGTACCTTAAATCAGGTCAGCGAAGCAGACATCGGTAAGGATCTGCGTGTATCAGGATGGGTAGAAAATATCCGTGATCATGGTGGAGTATCATTCATCGATCTTCGTGATATGTATGGAGTATTGCAGGTGGTAATCCGCGATGGCAAGCTCTTAGATGGCATTAAGAAGGAAGAGTGCCTTTCCATTGAAGGAACCATGGAAAAGCGTGATGAAGAAACCTATAATCCGAAGATCCCTTCTGGAACCATCGAGCTTGAGGCTCATTCCATTGACGTATTAGGACAGGTATATACACAGCTTCCATTTGAAGTACAGACCTCCAAGGAAGTCAGAGAAGATGTACGTTTAAAGTATCGTTATTTAGACCTTCGTAACCAGAAGGTAAAGGATAATATCGTATTCCGTAGCAAAGTAATCAGTTTCCTTCGTCAGAAGATGACAGAGCTTGGCTTCTTAGAAGTACAGACCCCAATTCTTTGTGCATCCTCCCCAGAAGGCGCACGTGATTACATCGTTCCTTCCCGAAAGTACAAGGGCAAATTCTACGCATTACCACAGGCACCACAGCAGTATAAGCAGTTATTAATGGTGTCCGGATTTGATAAGTATTTCCAGATCGCACCTTGCTTCCGTGATGAGGATGCAAGAGCCGATCGTTCTCCAGGAGAGTTCTATCAGTTAGACTTTGAGATGAGCTTTGCCACCCAGGAAGATGTATTTAAGATCGGTGAGGAAGTACTTACTGCCACATTTGAAAAATTTGCACCGGAAGGCTATGAAGTAACCAAGGCACCATACCCTATCATCAGCTACAAGCAGGCAATGTTAGAGTTTGGTAGTGATAAGCCGGATCTTCGTAACCCACTTCGAATCATTGATGTAACCGAGTTCTTCCAGAGATGTACCTTTAAGCCATTTATCGGCAAGACGATTCGTGCCATCAAGGTACATGCAGAGATGAGCAAGGGCTTCCATGAGAAGTTATTAAAGTTCGCAACCGACCTTGGAATGGGCGGTCTTGGATACTTAGAAGTATTAGAGGACCTTTCTTACAAGGGACCAATCGATAAGTTCATCCCAGAGGAGATGAAGAAGGAATTCTTAGAGCTTGCTGGACTTTCCGCAGGAGATACGATTTTCTTTATGGCGGATAAGGAAGAGCGTGCAGCATATTATGCAGGTCAGATCCGTAATGAATTAGGTGAGAAGCTTGGATTGATCGAGAAGAACGCATATCGTTTCTGCTATGTGAATGACTTCCCAATGTTCGAGAAGGACCCAGACACCAAGCAAATCGGATTTACCCATAATCCATTCTCCATGCCACAGGGCGGCTTAGAAGCATTAAATACCAAGGATCCATTGGATATCTTAGCTTATCAGTATGATATCGTATGTAATGGTATTGAGCTTTCCTCCGGTGCTGTACGTAACCATGATATGCAGATCATGGTCAAGGCATTTGAGATTGCCGGATATGATGAAGAAGTATTAAAGGCAAAGTTTGGAGCGCTCTACAATGCATTCCAGTTCGGTGCACCACCACATGCTGGTATGGCACCTGGTGTGGATCGTATGATCATGCTCCTTCGCAACGAAGAAAATATTCGTGAAGTAATCGCATTCCCAATGAGCGGAACTGCACAGGATCTTATGTGTGGTGCGCCAAATGAAGTCACCGAGCAGCAGCTTCGTGAAGTTCATATTAAGGTGCGTGACTAATTTAGAATAATGGAGGTGCATTATGGCAAATGTAATCGATGACGCAACCATCGAATATGTGGGCATCTTGGCAAAGCTGGAACTCTCTGGAGAAGAGAAGGAACAGGCCAAGAAGGATATGGGCAAGATGTTAGATTATATTGATTCCCTTAATGAGCTGGATACATCCGGCGTGGAACCAATGACCAATGTATTCCCTGTAAAGAATGTCTTCCGTGAAGATGTGGTAACCAATGGGGATACAAGGGATTTGACCATTGCCAATGCTCCAGAAGAAAAGGATGGTCAGTTTGTGGTACCAAAGACCGTGGACTAAGGAAATGCCTTAAAGGAGACGAATATGAGTTTAATGCAATTGACTGCAGTGGAACTTGGTAAGAAGATCAAAGCCGGCGAAGTAAGTGTGGTAGAGGCTGCAACCGCAGCGCTGGATGCCATCGAAAAGCGGGATGCCAAGTATCATTGTTATGTGACAGTCGTAGATCGTGAGACTGTATTAAAGAAGGCCGCAGAAGTACAGGCAAAGATTGATGCCGGAGAACTTACCGGACCACTTGCCGGAGTACCTGTTGCAATTAAGGATAATATGTGTACCGAAGGGCTACTTACAACCTGTAGCTCCAAGATTTTAGGTAATTTTGTTCCAACCTTTTCTTCCGAAGCAGTATTAAATTTGGAGAAGGCGGGAGCTGTCATCCTTGGAAAGACCAATATGGATGAATTTGCCATGGGTTCTACTACGGAGACTTCTGCTTATGGAGTAACCAAGAATCCTTGGAACGAAGAGCATGTTCCAGGTGGTTCCTCCGGTGGATCCGCAGCTGCAGTGGCAGCAGAAGAGTGCTTCTACGCCCTTGGCTCCGATACGGGTGGATCCATCCGTCAGCCAGCAAGTTATTGTGGCGTTGTGGGAATGAAGCCAACCTATGGAACCGTATCCCGTTATGGTTTAATTGCCTATGGTTCTTCCCTTGATCAGATTGGACCAATGGCTAAGGATGTTACGGATGTGGCAACCATCTTAGAGTGCATCGCATCCCATGATCCTAAGGACTCCACTTCCGTTGCTCGTACGGAAGAAGAATATCGCTTCACCGATGCCTTAGTGGACGATGTGAAGGGATTAAAGATCGGTATTCCAAGAGATTATCTTGGAGAGGGCTTGGATCCTGAAGTAAAAGAAAGTATTCTTGCAGCAGCCAAGGCACTGGAAGCCAAGGGTGCCATCGTGGAAGAATTTGACTTAAGCCTGGTAGAATATGCAATTCCAGCTTACTATGTCATCGCTTCTGCAGAAGCAAGTTCCAACTTAGAGCGATTTGATGGTGTGAAATATGGTTACCGTGCCAAGGAATATGAAGGCCTTCATCAGATGTATAAGAAGACCCGTTCCGAAGGCTTTGGACCGGAAGTAAAGCGTCGTATCATGCTTGGTTCCTTCGTTCTTAGCTCCGGTTACTATGATGCATACTATCTGAAGGCTCTTCGTACCAAAGCATTAATTAAGAAGGCCTTTGATAAGGCATTTGAAAAATACGATATCATCCTTGGACCTGCAGCACCAACCACAGCTCCAAAGCTTGGATCTTCTTTATCCGATCCGATCAAGATGTATCTTGGTGATATCTACACCATCTCCGTAAACCTTGCCGGACTTCCTGGTATCACCGTTCCTTGCGGCTTCGATTCCAAGGGACTTCCAATCGGTTTACAGATGATTGGCGATTGCTTTGCTGAAAAGACCTTAATCCGTGCGGCATATGCATTTGAGCAGACTCATCCATATACCCGTGCAAATGTAGAAGAATAGGAGGAAGTTTTACATGAAAGAATATGAAACAGTCATCGGTCTGGAAGTTCATGTAGAGCTTGCTACCAAAACAAAAATTTTCTGTGGATGTTCTACTGCTTTCGGTGGTGCGCCAAATACTCATACCTGTCCTGTATGTACGGGTATGCCAGGTTCCCTTCCTGTATTAAATAAGCAGGTCGTGGAATATGCTATGGCTGTTGGTATTGCTACCAATTGTGAGATTAACCGTAAGAATATCTTCGATCGTAAGAATTATTTCTATCCGGATAACCCACAGAATTATCAGATTTCTCAGTTATATCATCCAATTTGCGTCAATGGCCATGTGGACATTCAGACGGAAGATGGAGTAAAGAGCATCGGAATTCATGAGATTCATATGGAAGAGGATGCTGGTAAATTAGTGCATGATGAGTGGGAAGACTGCTCCTTAGTGGACTACAACCGTTCCGGTGTACCTTTGATTGAGATCGTATCCGAGCCGGATATGCGCTCCGCCGAGGAAGTAATCGCTTATCTTGATAAGCTTCGTCTGATCGTGCAGTATCTTGGTGCTTCGGATTGTAAGTTACAGGAAGGTTCCATGAGAGCCGATGTGAACTTATCCGTTCGCGAGAAGGGTTCCAAGGAATATGGTACTCGTACCGAAACGAAGAACTTAAATTCTTTCAAGGCTATTGCTCGTGCCATTGAAAATGAAAGAAATCGTCAGATTGACTTAATTGAAGCGGGTGAAGAAGTAGTTCAGGAGACCCGTCGTTGGGATGATAATAAGGAATATTCCTATGCAATGCGTTCTAAGGAAGATGCGCAGGATTATCGTTATTTCCCAGATCCAGACTTAGTTCCGGTTAGTATCGATGATGCATGGTATGATCGTGTGAAGGCTGCACAGCCAGAATTCCGTGATGAGAAGAAGGCCCGTTATGTGAAGGAGTTTGATCTTCCAGAATATGATGCGGATATCTTAACTGGTGAGAAGAAGTTAGCAGATCTTTTCGAAGCAACTACTGCAATTTGCAACAAGCCTAAGAAGGTGTCCAACTGGTTAATGGGCGAGACCATGCGTTTGATGAAGGACCGTAGTATGGAAGCGTCTGATTTAACATTTGCACCGGAGAATCTTGCTAAGATTATTGAATTAGTGGACTCTTCTGCGATCAATAATAATGTGGCAAAGGAAGTTTTCGAGCTTGTGTTTACGGATAATATTGATCCGGATCAGTATGTGGAAGAGAAGGGCTTAAAGACTGTTCATGACGAGGGCGCGCTGCGTGCCACCGTGGAGCAGGTGATTGCCGACAACCCACAGTCCGTTGAGGATTATCGTGGTGGTAAGGAGAAGGCGCTTGGCTTCTTAGTGGGTCAGACCATGAAGGCCATGAAGGGCAAGGCCGACCCTGGAATGATCAACAAGTTACTCAAGGAATTATTATAAGTGGAAGTAGGAATGGGGGGACTCATTCCTACTTTTGGTTCTATGAATCCCACTAGAAAGAAAGATGAAAAAGAATGACAGTATGGAATCAAATTATTAGTAATCAGGTCTTGGTAAGCGCCGCACTGGCTTGGCTGGTGGCTCAGGTTTTAAAGACTTTGATTAATTTTATCAGTACCAAATCCTTTAGCGTGGAGCGCCTCTGGGGCAGCGGCGGTATGCCAAGTTCCCACTCGGCTACGGTTACGGGACTTGCAGCTTCCATTGCAATTACCGAAGGGGTGTCCAGTCCCCTTTTTGCAGTGGCGACGATGTTCGCATTTGTGGTTATGTACGATGCCATCAATGTGCGCCAGGAAGCAGGTAAGCATGCGAAATGGATTAACCTGATTGCAACTTCCCTTGCTCCGGATATTCCTTTGGAGACCAAATTCAAGGAATACCTTGGTCACACCCCATTACAGGTAATTATGGGTGCTTTGCTTGGAATCGCAGTTGCCATGGGGATTTGCTTGTAAATTGGCATATATAGGAAAAAGGGTGTAAAAGCAGGATGCTGGCAGAGTGCATGCAGCTTGTAGTTGTTGTGTAGGGATGCTGGCAGAGTGTATGCAGCTTGTAGTTGTTGTGTAGGGATGCTGGCAGAGTGCATGCAGCTTGTAATTGTTGTGTAGGGATGCTGGCAGAGTATATGAGGAGTTATATCAATGGTGGAGAAGTTATTAAATCTCTATAAGAAATATGAAGAAATCGTCAACTACCTGGTGGTTGGCGTGGCAGTTACCGTATTTACCTGGATTGTAAAATTCATCGTGGTAAGTTTTATCTTTGATGTGGAAATCGTATGGCAAAATACCATGGCAACCCTTCTATCGGATGCCTGCGGAATTATCTTTGCCTATTTCACCAATCGCAAATTTGTTTTTAAGAGTAAGCGCACGGACCGTTGGAATGAGTTCGTAGCATTTGCTTCCGGTCGCGTGGGCACTACGATCTTTGACGTGGTAGCCATGGACTTATTCGTATGGGCTTTTGGCAAGAAGATTTATCTCCTGGCCATGATCATCGTATCCGTAGTGGTAGTGGTTGCCAATTACGTACTGAGCAAATTCTTTGTCTTTAAAGACGACGCTGAGCATGGAAAGAATGAATCAAACTCGAGCGAAGCGGAGTAGGATGCATCTACATCGAGTGAAGTAGCGTAGGAAGCATGCAATATGGATGCTGGTTACTATTACATTGAGTGAAGTAGCGTAGGAAGCATGCACTTCGAACGAAGTAGCGTAGGATGTATCTACACCGAGCGAAGTGGCTTAGGAAGCATGCACTTCGAACGAAGTAGCGTAGGAAGCTTACAATATGGATGCTGGTTACAACTATAGCGGTCCCGATGGGACCGCTTTTTTAATTATGTGGCCGCTTTTTCAATTCTCCCCTCTTTAAGCTTTCTTTAAACCTAAATTATTGCGAGTAATGTGTGGCCGTGTGATTCTTACTTGCTTTTACACGTAAAATGCTACGAGTCCAGTGGGGCCATGTGATTCTTTCTTGTTTTTCCATCTAAAATGCTACGACCCATGTATCGCCCAGTGACAAAATGAAAGCAACCGAGCGAAAAAGTCACGGCGCCATAGTAGTGGAGTGATTCTATAACTGGAAGTAAGCCAAAAAATCACACGAGGCCAGAGCCCGTGTGATTTTATCTTGCTTTTCTACGTAAAATGCTACGAGTACAGTGGGGCCGTGTGATTCTTTCTTGCTTTTCCAGCTAAAATGCTACGGGCCATGTATCGCCCAGTGACAAAATGAAAGCAAGCGAGCGAAAAAGTCACACGGCCATGAGTGTGGAGTGATTATATAGCTGTAAGAGAGCAAAAAAGTCACGTGAGGTCAGAGGCCGTGTGACTTTATCTTGCTTTAATACGTAAAATGCTACGACCAAGGTATCGACCAGTGACAGAATGAGAGAAAGCAAGCAAAAATGCTACGATGAACGTGTGGCCGTGTGATTCTTACTTGCTTTTACATGTAAAATGCTACGGGCCATGTATCGACCAGTGACGGAATGAGAGAAAGCAAGAAAAAATGCTACGAGGAAGATATCGACCAGTGACGGAATGAGGGAAAGCAAGCAAAAATGCTACGACCAAGGTATCGACCAGTGACGGAATGAGAGAAAGCAAGCAAAAATGCTACGAGGAAGGTATCGACCAGTGACAGAATGAAAGCAAGTGAGCGAAAAAGTCACGTGGCCTCAGTGGTGGAATTATATGTGGACAAGGCTGAACAAATGTTCTATAATTTATGATAATTATTCTCATCCTCTATATGGGAGAGGATGGAAAGGAGCGCCCCGGTATGGCATTTACACATCTTCATGTGCATACACAGTATAGTTTATTAGATGGTGCCTGCAAGATTCCTGAGCTGATTGCGCGATGCAAGGAACTTGGCATGGATAGTATTGCCATCACGGATCATGGTGTCATGTATGGTGCCATGGAATTTTATAAGGCGGCGAAGGCAGCTGGAATCAAGCCGATTCTTGGATGCGAAGTCTATGTGGCTCCTGGATCAAGATTTGATAAGAATGGGGCGGCGGAAGAGCGCTATCATCATATGGTGCTTCTTTGCGAGAATCTTACGGGATATCAGAATTTGATGAAGATTGTCTCCCGTGGATTTACGGAAGGTTATTATTATAAGCCAAGGATTGATGATGAGCTGTTAGCCCAGTACCATGAGGGGTTAATTGCTACCAGTGCCTGTCTTGCAGGGGAGATTCCTAAGGCTCTTCTTTCCAATAACTACGAAGAAGCCTGTCGAGTGGCGAAGAAATATGTGGATTTGTTCGGCAAGGAGAATTATTTCTTAGAATTACAGGATCATGGAATTCGAGAACAGCAGTATGTGAATCAGCAGTTGATGCGCATGAGCCGGGATTTGGGGATTCCCTTAATTGCTACCAATGATGTGCATTATATTAACAAGGAAGATACCACGGCCCATGATGTGCTGCTTTGCGTGCAGACGGGAAAGAAATTAGCGGACGAGGATCGAATGCATTATGAGCAGGGGCAGTTTTATCTGCGCTCCCCACAGGAGATGGAAGCTCTCTTTCCATATGCACGGGAAGCTATTGAAAATACGGAAAAGATTGCAGCCCGCTGTAATGTGGAGATTTCCTTTCATGAATTAAAGATTCCTCATTATGATGTGCCGGAGGGATTTACTTCTTATTCTTATTTAGAGAAATTGTGTCAGGATGGATTAGATGCCAGATATGGTAAGGAACATGATGCTTTGTATGACGAACGGCTTTCCTATGAACTTGGGGTAATTTCCCAGATGGGATATGTGGACTATTTCCTGATTGTGTGGGATTTTATTCGCTATGCCAGAAGTCAGGGAATTTCTGTGGGTCCCGGTCGAGGTTCCGGTGCCGGAAGTATTGTGGCTTATTGCTTGGAGATTACAAATATTGATCCAATCCGTTATAATCTGATTTTTGAACGTTTCCTCAATCCAGGACGTGTTACCATGCCTGATATTGACGTGGATTTTGCGGATGAAAGACGGCAGGAAGTTATTGATTATGTGGTCAATAAATATGGTCGTGGAAAGACTGCTCAGATTATCAGTTTTGGTACTTTTGGTGCCAAGCAGGTGATTCGTGATGTGGTGCGAGTCATGGATTTGCCATATTCGATGGGTGATTCCTTAGCCCGTTTGATTCCATTTGGACCAAAGATTACGATCCAGGAAGTGCTAGATTACCATACGGAATTGTGGGAACTTTATAATTCCAATGAACAGGTGCACGCCATCATCGATATGTGCCAGAAATTGGAGGGACTTCCAAGACATACCACGATTCATGCGGCGGGGGTTTTGATTTGTCCGGAGGAAGTGGACTCCTTCGTGCCGCTTGCCAAGCAAAGTGATGGCATTATTACCACCCAGTTTGATAAGGATATCCTCGAAGAACTGGGCTTATTGAAGATGGACTTTTTAGGGCTTCGTACGTTGACGGTGATTCAGAATGCGGTCAATCTTGTGAATCATCGCATGAAGATGGAGATTATCAATACGGGGGAAGTGCCGGAGGGGTATCCGTTGTCCTTGGAGAATTTGGATTATGCGGATCCGAGGGTATATTCCTATATCGGTACGGGGCAGGATGAAGGTGTGTTCCAGCTGGAGCAGGCGGGAATGCGCAATTTCATGAAGAATTTAAAGCCAAGCTGTTTAGAAGATATTATTGCGGGAATTTCCTTGTACCGTCCGGGTCCGATGGAATTTATTCCTGTATACATTCAAAATAAGAAGAATCCAGAACGGGTTACCTATGAAACCCCAGAGCTGGAGCCGATTTTAAAGCCTACCTATGGTTGTATCGTCTATCAGGAGCAGGTAATGCAGATTGTGCGTGATCTTGCCGGCTATAGTTGGGGGCAGAGTGATGATGTGCGCCGATCTATGTCCAAGAAAAAGACGGAAGCCATGCTGTTAGAGCGGGAGAATTTCGTTCATGGTAATCCCGAAAAGGGCGTGGTTGGCTGTGTTGGCAAGGGTATTTCGGAAGAGGTGGCGAATCGCATCTTTGATGAGATGGTGGACTTTGCCAAGTATGCCTTTAACAAATCCCATGCTGCCTGCTATTCCATGCTTTCCTACCAGACGGCGTATTTAAAATACTATCATCCGGTGGAATTTATGGCTTCCCTCATGACTTCGGTGGTGGGAAATTCTGGAAAGATTGCCGAATATATTCAGATTTGTCGCAAAATGAAGATTAAGATTCTTCCTCCGGATGTGAATCACGCTTCCTGGGAATTTGTGGAAGATGAAGGTGCCATCCGCTATGGTATGGCGGCCATTAAGGGTGTGGGTTATCCGGTAGTGGCTCACATGATGGAAGAGTTGCGGGTCAATGGACCATTTAAGGATTTCTATGATTTTGCAGAACGCATGGTGAACCAGGGCCTGAATAAGAAATATGTGGAAAGCCTCATTAAGTCCGGCTCCATGGATGGACTGGGCTATAATCGTAGGCAAATGTTTTTGGGCTATGCAGAAGTTCTTGAAGATATTGCCAAGGATCGAAAGAATGATATCGCTGGACAGTTAGACTTATTCTCTCTTTTAGGAGATTCGGTGGATACGGCGGAATACCATATTCAATTACCAAATGTGCCAGAATTTACCTTAGAAGAACGCCTCGCATATGAGAAAGAAATTCTGGGTATCTATGTTTCCGGCCATCCTTTAAATGCCTATGAAGCCATGATTGAGAAGAATATTACCGCCAAGACCACGGATTTTCTTGCTTTGGATGAGGCTATGGAAGGGGAGAATCCTCAGGAAATGGAAGGACTATTAAAGGATGGGGACAAGGTTACCATTGGTGGTATGGTTACTTCCATGAATGTGCGTCCAACCAAATCCGGTAGTGAGATGGCCATCATTGCACTGGAAGATTTATATGGTCAGGTGGAAGTGATTATCTTTCCTAAAACATTTGCAAAGTATCGTACGCTTCTTAAGGAGGGCATGAAGATCTTCGTTCAGGGACGGGTGTCCCAGGAAGAGGGGCGACGTTCCAAAGTTTCCATGGTGAATATGATTTTGATGGATCGTATCGGCAAGGAGATCTGGCTACAGATCGACGATAAAGACGCATTTGCTAAGGTGGAAGGGGAATTAATGGAAGCAATTGCAGCTTCTTCGGGTCTTGATGACGTGATTGTGTATCTTGCAAAAGAGAAACAGTGGCGGCGTTTAAATGCGGGGCATCAGGTGGACCGGGAGGATGGATTCCTCGATAAAATGGTTTCTTTATTTAGTGAAAAAAATGTCAAAGTCCTGGAAAAATCTATTGAAAAGTGGGTTTAAATGGTTTATCATTGGCTTTAGGATTTGATATTTATTTAACAGAAGGGTTTATGACAAACTGTTGGAGGTAGAATCATGGCAAAAGCAATCAAGAAGATTGGTGTGCTTACCAGTGGTGGCGATGCCCCTGGAATGAATGCAGCAATCCGAGCAGTGGTACGTAGTGCAATCAGTGAAGGCCTGGAAGTGGTGGGAATCCGCCGTGGATATCAGGGTCTCATTGAAGATGATATTATTGAAATGAATAAGCGTAGTGTGTCGGAAACCATTAATCGTGGTGGTACGATTCTTTACACTGCACGGTCGATGGAATTTATGACCGAGGAAGGTCAGAGTAAGGCTGCCGAACAGTGTCATAAGCATGGAATTGATGGCGTAGTTGTTATCGGTGGTGACGGTTCTTTCCGTGGTGCTCAGAAGCTTTCCGAGCATGGTATTAATACCATCGGCCTTCCAGGTACCATCGATCTTGATATTGCTTGTACGGATTATACGATTGGTTTTGATACGGCGGTTAATACTGCCATGGAAGCTATCGATAAGATTCGTGATACTTCTACTTCTCATGAGCGTTGTTCCATCGTTGAAGTTATGGGACGTAATGCTGGTTATTTAGCTTTATGGTGCGCTATTGCCAATGGCGCGGAGAATGTTCTTCTTCCTGAGCGCTATGATGGCAATGAGCAGGCGCTGATTGATGATATTATCAACAGCCGTAAGGTGGGTAAGAAGCATCATATCATTATTAATGCGGAAGGTATTGGTCATTCCACTAGTATGGCTAGACGAATTGAGGCTGCTACTGGTATTGAAACCCGTGCAACCATCATTGGTCATATTCAGCGTGGTGGTAATCCAACCTGTAAGGACCGTGTTTATGCATCCGTTATGGGTGTAACTGCTGTTCGTCTTCTCTTACAGGGTAAGACTAATCGCGTGGTTGCTTATAAGGATGGCAAGTTTGTAGATTATGATATTGACGAGGCTCTTGCAATGAGCAAGGATATTGATGAATATAAGTTGGATGTTTCCATGCTACTATCTCGGTAAGGGACTATGGGGGTGGTACTTCAGTGCTGAGGCGTTGTGACTATTTCGAGCGGTTGCTTTTGGTTTGTCACTGGGCGGTAGCTTGGTCGTAGCAATTTAAGTGAAAAAGTAAGATAAAATCACGCGGGGGGTATGCCTCGCGTGATTTTTTTGCTTACTTGCTTTTATTTTGTCACTGAAATGCTGAGGCGCCGTGACTTTTTCGCCTATTTCCAGTTATATAATCACTCCACTCCTATGGCGCCGTGACTATTTCGCCTACTTCCAATTATATAATCACTCCACTCCTATGGCGCCGTGACTATTTCGCTCGGTTGCTTTCATTTTGTCACTGGGCGATACATGGCTCGTAACATTTTACGTTAAAAAGCAAGAAAGAATCACATGCCCCCACCTGGGTCGTAGCATTTTAGGTGGAAAAGCAAGATAAAATCACATGGCCCTACCTTGGTCGTAGCATTTTAGGTGGAAAAGCAAGAAAGAATCACATGCCCCCACCTTGGTCGTAGCATTTTAGGTGGAAAAGCAAGAAAGAATCACATGCCCCCACCTGGGTCGTAGCATTTTACATTAGAAAGCAAGATAAAATCACACGGGCTCAGGCCACGTGTGATTTTTTTGTGCAATTAAAGCTATATAGTTACGCCACTAGGAGGGGCGTGTGATTTTTTGGCTTACTTGCTTTTATTTTGTCACTCCACGATCATGGCCGTGTGACTTTTTCGCTCACTTCCAGTTATATAATCACTCCACTCCTATGGCGCCGTGACTTTTTCGCTCGGTTGCTTTCATTTTGTCACTGGGCGATACATGACCCGTAGCATTTTAGGTGGAAAAGCAAGAAAGAATCACATGCCCCCACCTGGGTCGTAGCATTTTAGGTGGAAAAGCAAGAAAGAATCACATGCCCCCACCTTGGTCGTAGCATTTTACGTTAAAAAGCAAGAAAGAATCACATGCCCCCACCTTGGTCGTAGCATTTTACATTAGAAAGCAAGATAAAATCACACGGGCTCAGGCCACGTGTGACTTTTTGGTGTGATTAAGGGTATATAGTCACTCCACGTTGATGGTCGTGTTACTTTTTGGGGGGATTAAAGCTATATAGTCACTCCACGTTGATGGGCGTGTGATTTTTGGGGGCGATTACAGCTATATTGCAACTTTTGAGAAAAAAAGATACACTACATGGGATGAGGCGATGTAACATGATTCATGCAGAGTGATGTTGAAGTATATAAAAGCATGTTGAAGTATGAAAAAGCATGTTGAAGGATGAAAAAGCATGTTGAAGGATGAAAAAGCACGTTGAGGCATGTAAAAGCATGTAAACGCATGTTGAAGTATAAAAACATGTAAAGCAAGTGGAAGTAAAGCATCGCGGATGGATGAAGGGATTTGTAATGAATTCTGTAATGAATTCTGGAATGAAGAAGAAAGAAAGAGGAATGATATATGATTACTAGTAGTTCCAATGCCAATATTAAATATGTAATCAATCTCCAGAAGAAGGCCAAGGCCAGAAAGCAGGAGCAGTGCTTTGTGGTGGAAGGAGTGCGAATGACATTAGAAGCTCCTGTGGATCTTGTGAAGGTGGTCTATGTGTCCACTTCTTTTAAGGAAAAGAATCGCAAGGAATATGAGCAGGTGCAGCAGGTCTTTGGGCGAAAGAAGGTATTGGTGGAAGAAGTAACGGATTCCATTATGGAGAGTATGAGTGATACCAAGACTCCTCAGGGAATTCTTGCTGTAGTTGCCATGCCGCAGTATGGCTTAGTGGATATATTAGAGGGAAGGGACAATCCTTTAGTAATCGTATTGGATGATTTGCAGGATCCTGGAAATCTTGGAACAATTCTTCGTACAGGAGAAGGCGCTGGAATCAGCGGTGTAGTGATGAGCAAGAATACTGTGGATATCTATAATCCTAAGGTGATTCGATCCACTATGGGATCCTTGTATCGGGTGCCATTTGTATATGTGGAGGATCTGGTAACTGCCTTGGCACAGATGCATTCTTTGAAGTTTAGAAGTTATGCGATGCATTTGCAAGGTGAAAAATACTATGATGCCATGGACTTTACGGGACCAACGGCCATTTTAATTGGAAATGAGGGCAACGGACTTTCTGATGCGGTGGCGAACGCCGCCAGCGAATATGTGAAAATTCCGATGGAGGGGCAAGTGGAGTCCTTGAATGCGGCGGTTTCCGCGGCTATCATGATGTATGAAGTGTCCCGCCAAAGACGAAGCAAGTAAGCTGGTATGAAAGGTACAGAGCAGAAGCCGGGAGTTGCGGAATTGGTGAAGCTGGCATGACAGGTACGGTGCAGAAGCCGGGAGTTGCGGAATTGGTGAAGCTGGCAGGAAAGGTACGGAGCAGAGGCCGGGGGGCGGGGCACCAGTGAAGCTGGCAAGACAGGTACGGCGCCGTAGCCGGGAGATGCGGA
>JAILGS010000104.1 GCA_024696615.1 Lachnospiraceae bacterium | reverse complement strand
GACAAAAAGCATGGAACGGTTTAGTGAGGTGCTAATATGAAGAAATATTTAACATATTTACTTTTAGCGACCTTTTTGTGTATCATGACTGCATGTGGCTCAAGTAATGTTCAGAACAATGAAGCGAAGGCGATTGAATATAATCAGGCGGAGCTTCAGAATTTTGTCCAGGAACGTATTCAGATAGTATCCCAATGCACTTCTGAGGAAGTGAATGAACTCATTTCTGAGTTACGTTTGGCGGATGAAGAAGAAACTGAGGGACTCATTTCTTTCTATGAGAACTTCAATAATTCTCGTGATGATTTAGGGGATTATGTGAATGTTCTTAATTGGGATTTTAATGCCAGTGCCGAAGAAGTAGTTGTAAATGTAAAGGTTGCTTATACATTAAGAAATTGTGATATGACTCTTGGCTTTGAGCGTAAGGGTAACATTGCCTATATTACCTATAGTACGGTGACTCCTGAATTTTCAAAGGAAGAGATTATGCGTAAGGCAGGTTTAAATACAGTGATCGGTATCGGTACTGTATTTGTAATGCTTGCATTTATGTCATTCTTAATTAGTTTATTAAAGTATAGCTATATTTTGGTGAAGATTCATAATGCGATTGCTAACTCTGCTAAGGCTATTTTAGGAAAAGGCAAGAAGGAGAATAAGACGGAAGTTGCGAACGCTGGTGTGGATAAAGCCATTGCACAGATTGAAGCCAATGAAGAAGAATTGGCTGATGATTTAGAACTGGTTGCTGTAATTGCAGCTGCAATTGCTGCCGCAACAGGTTCATCTACGGATGATTTCGTAGTTCGTTCCATTCGTAAGTCTACGAAGTGGAAGAGAGCATAATCGCTCAATATAAGATAATTTGGAGGAAATATAATGATGAAGAATTATACCATTACAGTGAATGGAAATGTATATGATGTTACTGTAGAAGAAGCTGGTGCTTCTAGTGCAGCTCCTGTTGCAAGTGCAGCTCCTAAGGCAGCGCCTAAGGCAGCTCCTAAGAAGGCTGCTGCTCCTGCAGGTGCTCAGGGTTCTGTAACTGTTTCTGCACCAATGCCAGGAAAGATCCTTAAGACTGTTGCAAGCGCAGGCGCTTCTGTCAAGAAGGGTGATGTATTACTTGTGTTAGAAGCTATGAAGATGGAAAATGAAATCGTAGCTCCACAGGATGGAACCGTAGCAAGTATCAACGTATCCGTAGGTGATTCCGTAGAAGCTGGCGCAGTATTAGCTACAATGAACTAATACTTTTGTCACGAATTTTAAATCACCTGGGAGGTTAGATATGAGCTATGTATTAGAAACCATCGGAAATCTTTTACATCAGTCAGCCTTTTTTAATCTTACCTGGGGTAATTTTTTAATGGTTGCTGTTGCTTTAGTTTTCCTGTATTTAGCAATTGTGCATGAGTACGAACCTCTGCTGTTAGTACCAATTTCCTTTGGTATGTTGTTGGTTAACCTTTATCCGGATATTATGTTATCCATTGAAGATTCCAGCAACGGTGTCGGCGGTTTGTTACATTATTTTTATTTATTGGATGAATGGTCCATTTTACCATCCCTTATTTTCTTAGGGGTTGGTGCAATGACCGACTTTGGTCCATTGATTGCCAATCCAGCCAGCTTCCTTCTTGGAGCTGCAGCTCAGTTTGGTATTTTCGCTGCCTACATCCTGGCAATCTTGTTAGGATTCAATGATAAGGCTGCGGCAGCAATTTCCATCATTGGTGGTGCGGATGGTCCTACATCCATCTTCCTTGCTGGTAAATTGGGACAGACTCAGTATATGGGTCCAATTGCAGTTGCGGCATATTCCTATATGTCCTTAGTACCAATTATTCAGCCACCAATTATGCGTTTATTAACAACGGAGAAGGAACGTAAGATCAAGATGACGCAGCTTCGTCCAGTATCTAAGATTGAGAAGGTATTATTCCCAATCGTCGTTACCATCGTTGTAGTATTAATTCTTCCTACCACAGCACCACTAGTTGGTATGCTGATGTTAGGTAACCTGTTCCGTGAGTGTGGTGTTGTTAAACAGTTAACAGAAACTGCTTCCAACGCATTAATGTATATCGTAGTTATCGTTCTTGGTACTTCCGTAGGAGCTACCACATCTGCAGAGGCATTCTTAAATACGGATACCATCAAGATTGTTATTCTTGGTTTGGTTGCATTTGCCTTCGGTACTGCAGCGGGAGTTCTCTTTGGTAAGTTAATGTGTGCTCTGACTCATGGTAAGGTAAATCCATTAATTGGTTCTGCCGGTGTATCCGCAGTGCCAATGGCAGCCCGTGTATCTCAGAAGGAAGGCGCGAAAGCAGATCCTACCAATTTCCTTCTCATGCATGCCATGGGACCTAACGTTGCCGGTGTTATCGGTACTGCAGTAGCAGCTGGTGCATTTATGGCGATGTTTGGTATTGTATAGGATGAATGAAAATATTATTTGGAGGAAAAGAAAATGGCAGATACAAAAAAGAAGCCAGTTAAGATTGTAGAAACAGTCCTTCGTGATGCTCATCAGTCTCTGATTGCAACACGTATGACAACTGAGCAGATGCTTCCAATCGTTCCTAAGATGGATCAGGTTGGTTATCATGCAGTAGAGTGTTGGGGTGGTGCTACCTTTGATGCATCCCTTCGTTTCTTAAAGGAAGATCCATGGGAAAGACTTCGTAAGTTAAGAGATGGTTTTAAGAATACCAAGTTACAGATGTTATTCCGTGGACAGAACATTCTTGGTTATAATCATTATTCCGATGATGTTGTTGAATATTTCGTACAGAAGTCCCTTGCGAATGGTATTGATATTATTCGTATTTTCGACTGCTTTAACGATTTGGACAATTTAAAGACTGCTGTTAAGGCAGCGAATAAGGAAAAGGGTCATGCGCAGATCGCACTTTCCTATACCCTTGGTGATGCTTACACCCTGGATTATTGGAAGGATATGGCAAAGCGTGTAGAAGATATGGGTGCAGATTCCTTATGTATTAAGGATATGGCAGGTCTTCTTCTTCCTTACAAGGCAACCGAGTTAGTACAGGCATTGAAGGCTGGTACGAATCTTCCAATCGACCTTCATACCCACTATACTTCCGGTGTTGCTTCCATGACCTACTTAAAGGGTATCGAAGCTGGCGCAGATATCATTGATACTGCAATGAGTCCATTCTCCATGGGTACTTCCCAGCCTGCTACCGAAGTTATGGTTGAAACCTTCAAGGGAACCGAATATGATACCGGTTTGGATCAGACCCTTCTTGCTGAGATCGCAGATTACTTCCGTCCAATTAAGGAAGAGTGCTTAGCATCCGGTCTCTTAAATCCTAAGGTAATGGGTGTTAATATTAAGACCTTATTATATCAGGTACCTGGTGGTATGTTATCCAACTTAGTTTCTCAGTTAAAGGAAGCAAAGCAGGAAGATAAGTATTATGATGTATTAGAGGAAGTTCCAAGAGTACGTAAGGACTTCGGTGAACCACCTCTTGTAACACCTTCTTCCCAGATCGTTGGTACTCAGGCCGTATTAAATGTACTTCAGGGCGAACGTTATAAGATGTTCACCAAGGAGTCTAAGAAGGTTCTGATGGGTGAATTTGGTAAGACCGTTAAGCCTTTCAATAAAGAAGTTCAGAAGAAGGCAATTGGCGATGCAACTCCAATCACTTGCCGTCCAGCAGATTTAATCGAGCCACAGCTTCCTAAGTTCGAGAAGGAAGTAGCTCCATACAAGCAGCAGGAGGAAGATGTACTTTCTTATGCATTATTCCCTCAGGTTGCAACCGAATTCTTCAAGTATCGTGAAGCACAGCAGACCAAGGTGGATCCTGCAGCAGCGGATAAGGAGAATAAGGCATATCCAGTATAATTAAGAAGCTCATCTTATATGAAGGATATCGGGCAGAACTCGTTTTGAGTTCTGCCCTTTTTGATTCTATGCCCATGTTTTGCATGCTTTCTTTTTCCTCTGAAAAGTAATATAATAAAATTTGTGTGATTTTACATATCTTATGATGGAAAGTTGGATACGATGATAAAATATGGGCAATTTCCAAAAAGGATGGAATGGATTTTATTTCTATGCCTTTTTATGATCATAATAACAGCGGGTTGTGGTAAGGAATTAGAAGAGAATATCAATTCTTCTACCTCCCTGGACGATTCCGCAAGAGAAGAATTACTAAGTCCGATGCAGTTTACGGTGTCTACCAAGGAATCCATAGAACAGTCTACGGAGTCCACCAAGGAATCCACAGAACAGTCTACGGAGTCTACCAAGGAATCCATAGAACATTCTACGGAGTCTACCAAGGACTCCATAGAAGGTTCTGCGATCACTGTACTTACGATGTATGTTCCAACAGGGCTGGATAGTCTGGTGGGACAGACTTCCCTAGCCTTTGAAAAAAGAGTATCCGAACTGTCCCATGGAACCATGGAGATCCGTTTTGTTGGACCGGAAGAGGTTGGAAGTTCCAAGATGGTATTATCTTCGTTATTAACGGCGGATATTACCGGGGAGCATGTGGTGGATCTTGGTACCTTTAGTGCCTATGCATTAGGAAATTATGGATCTGAGCGCAATATGTTACTGGCCCTTCCATATACCTTTAAGAATCATGAGCATTTTGCTTTGGTGATCCGTGGAGAACAATGTCAACAATGGCTTTTGGACTCCTTAGCTGCAGGATATCCCATCCGAGGCCTCTATTATGGGGATGAGGGATTTCGAGAAATCTTTTCCAGGGAATATATGACCAATATGGATCGTTTATCCGGTATGCGAATTCGTATTCCAGATAATCTTTACTTAGAAACCTGGGCGGATGCCCTTCATATGGATCCTATGGAAGGTAGTGTGGAGGATGCATTGGCAGGGATGGAGCGGGGAACTTGCGAACTTGTGGAACTTCCGCTTACCTATGCCATGGCCAATGATCAGAATCATCAGATTCGCTATTGTATTCTGGATCATCATATGATTCAGGCCACGGAAACTGTCATCTGCGAGGATGTGTATCAGAATTTGACCGAAGAAGAACGGGATATTATTCAGGAAGCTTCGGCCTATGCTCAGTATTTTGGGATTGAGCTTGCCTGGGATTATGATGAAGCGCGAATGATGGAAGAACTAGAACAAGAGGGCGTGGTGGTGACGAATCCGAAAGGGAGATATGCCCTGATCCATTCCACCTATGATCCTTCTTATGACGAATATATGGAGGCCTTAAAGCTTGCTACCACCAAGGAAGAGCAGGAACTTTTGGAAAGTCAGTATGAACTTCCTTCCTGGTACCTTACCATAAGGGAGTTGGTGGATGAAGTGAGCGAGGACTATCAGGAAGAATATCAAGAAATTTTGGATCTGGCACCACCGGATCGGACCAAGGGGAAGTATGACTAAGATAATAATTATTGGTGGCGGCGCGGCCGGAATGCTTGCAGGAATTATTGCGGCACGTAATGGTTGTGAGGTAACCATCTTAGAAAAAAATGAAAAATGTGGCAAAAAACTCTTTATTACCGGAAAGGGTCGATGTAATTTTACCAATGCATCGGACCGGGAGGAGATCCTTCAGGCGATTTTAACGAATCCTAAATTCATGTATAGCAGTCTGAATCAATTCTCCAATTATGATGTGATGGGGCTTTTTGATGAACTGGGATGTCCTTGTAAGGTGGAGCGTGGCAACCGGGTATTTCCATCTTCCGACCATTCCTCCGATGTGATCGGGGCCTTACTGCGGGAATGCAAGCGATTAGGCGTAAAGATATGCTATAATACTGTGGTCAAGGAAGTTCATACCCATATGGTGGGAGAGGTTCAATGTTTTTCTACGGTTGTGACCACGGATCATCAGAAATTCTCCGGGGATGCGCTGATTCTTGCTACTGGTGGATTAAGTTATGCAAGCACCGGTTCTACCGGGGATGGATATCATTTTGCGAAAGAATTAGGACATCATATTGTGGGTACCAGACCGGGTTTGGTGCCTTTTGTTGCCAAGGAAGAATATTGTAAGAAATTAATGGGACTTTCCCTAAGAAATGTGGCCATTCGAATTTTAGATGGGGAGAAGGAATTATATTCTGATTTTGGTGAGATGCTTTTTACCCATTTTGGTGTCAGTGGTCCTACATTAATTAGTGCTTCCAGTGTGGTGGGAGATGTGCTTTCGAAGCGCCCGTTAAAGCTTTTCATTGATTTAAAGCCCGCTCTTAGCGAGGAGCAGTTGGATGAGCGAATTCTTCGGGATTTTGAAGAGTGTAAGAATAAGAATTTTAATAATTCCCTGGATGGATTATTACCTCAGAAATTGATTCCGATTGTGATCATGCTTACTGGAATTGATGAATATAAGAAGGTGAACTCTATTACCGTAAAGGAAAGAGAGAAATTAATCTCGGTGATAAAAAATTTCCCACTGACACTTATTTCTCTACGTGGCTACAATGAAGCCATTATTACCAGGGGTGGCGTGGATGTGAAGGAGGTTTCTCCTAAAACCATGGAATCCAAACTGGTGAAGGGAATCTTTTTTGCCGGAGAAGTGTTGGATGTGGATGCAGTTACCGGTGGATATAATCTGCAGATTGCATGGTCCACAGCATATGCTGCGGCCATGGGTGCGAGTGCGATAAAGGAGTAAGAAATGACAAAATCAATTGCAATTGATGGACCTGCAGGAGCTGGAAAGAGTACGATTGCCAAGCTTCTTGCGAAGAAATGTAATTATACCTATGTGGATACGGGTGCAATGTTTCGTGCCATGGCAATCTATATGATTGATCATGAAGTGAATCCGGAGGTGGAAGAAGACTTAAATAGAGCTGTGGAAGGGATTTATGTGGGGATTTCCTATGAGAACCAGATGCAGCATGTGTTCTTAAATTCTGTGGATGTAACGGATCGCCTTCGAAAAGAAGAAGTGGGACGTATGGCTTCTAAGATTGCAGGAAATAAAGCGGTTCGTAAGAAATTATTGGATTTACAGCGGGAGATTGCAGCAAAGCAGGATGTGATTATGGATGGTAGGGATATTGGAACCGTGGTATTACCGAACGCATCCTTAAAGATTTATCTGACCGCCAGTGTGGAAGCAAGAGCGAAGCGTCGTTTTGATGAACTGGTAGAAAAGAAGGAAAATCCTAATCTCGAAGAGATTGCGAGGGATATTAAGGAGCGGGATCATCGGGATATGACTCGAAGTGAAGCACCTTTAAAAAAGGCGGAGGATGCAGTATTGGTGGACTCTTCGAATATGACGGTGGAAGAGGTTGTAGCACATATTGCCGGAATGATTTAGTACATTGGAGTGTGATGATATGGAGACCATTTTAGCGAAAAATGCCGGATTTTGTTTCGGTGTACAGCGTGCGGTGGATATTGCTTATAAACAGGCGGGAAATCGTAAAGTATATACCTTTGGACCCATCATTCATAATGAGGAAGTGGTGAAGGATTTAGAACAAAAGGGTGTTTTTGTTTTACATTCCTTAGAAGAGGCCAAAACCATGGAGCCGGGAGTGGCAATCATTCGTTCCCATGGTACGTCGAAAGCCAATATTGATGCCTTAAAAGATATGGGGTATGAAATTGTGGATACTACATGTCCATTTGTAAAGAAGATCCACAGTATCGCCAACCAGGAAAGTAAAAAGGGGCATGAAATAATTATTATTGGAAATGAACATCATGCGGAAGTGGATGGAATTATTGGATGGTGTGAAAATACGCCAACGGTGATCGATTCTGTGGAAAAAGCTATGAATTATCAGGCGGATCCTGAGAAAGAGATTGTAATTATATCCCAGACCACATTCAATTTAAAGAAATTTCAAGAATTAGTTGATATTTTAACAAAGAAATATTATAATATACGGGTATGTAATACAATTTGCAATGCGACCGAGGTGCGTCAGACGGAGGCTAGGAGTATCGCTCAGGAAGCGGATGCCATGATCGTCATCGGTGGTAAGAGTAGTTCTAATACTCAGAAGTTATATGACATCTGTAGTGAGGAATGCGAGCATACTTACTATATCCAGACACTGCAAGATCTTGATCTGAGCAAATTGGACAGTGCGCGCAGCGTTGGTATTACTGCAGGGGCCTCAACCCCAAACACTATCATTCAGGAGGTTTTTAATAATGTCAGAGTTCGATGAGTTATTAGAACAAACACTTAAGACTATTCATAACGGAGAGGTTGTTGAGGGTACTGTAATCGACGTCAAGCCAGATGAGATTGTACTTAACATTGGTTACAAGGCTGATGGTATTATCACTCGTAACGAATATACCAATGCACCTAATGTGGATTTAACAACTGTTGTTAAGGTGGGAGATACCTTACAGGCTAAGGTGGTTCGAGTTCAGGATGCCGAAGGTCAGGTTGTTCTTTCATACAAGAGACTTGCTGCTGAGAACGGAAGCAAGAGATTAGAAGAAGCATTTAATAACCACGAAGTAATCACTGCTAAGGTTAGCAAGGTATTAGACGGTGGTTTAAGTGTAATTGTTGATGAAACCAGAGTATTTATTCCTATCAGCTTAGTATCTGATTCTTTCGAGAAGGATCTTAGCAAGTATGCTGATCAGGAGATTTCTTTCGTAATTACAGAATTCTTACCTAAGAAGAGAAGAATTATCGGTGATGCGAAGCAGTTATTAGTAGCTAAGAAGGCAGAAGCTCAGAAGGCTATTCTTGAGAAGTTACATGTTGGCGATGTTGTTAAGGGTACTGTAAAGAACCTTACCAATTTCGGTGCATTCATCGATTTAGGCGGTGTGGACGGACTTCTTCATATTTCTGAGATGTCTTGGGGCCGTGTTGGCAATGCTAAGGAATTATTCAAGGTTGGCGACGAAGTAGAGTGCTTTGTTAAGGAGCTTGATGGCGCAAAGATTGCTCTTTCTAAGAAGTTCGATAATGAGAATCCTTGGAAGGATGCTGAAAGCAAGTATGCTGTAGGTAACGAAGTAACTGGTAAGGTTGCTCGTATGACTGACTTCGGTGCTTTCATCGAGTTAGAGACCGGTGTGGATGCATTACTTCATGTTTCTCAGATTTCTAAGAAGAGAATTGAGAAGCCTGCTGATGTATTAAAGGTTGGCGATGAAGTTACTGCTAAGATCGTTGCTTTCGATCCAGAGAGCAAGAAGATTTCCTTAAGCGTTAAGGCGTTAGAGGAATCCGATGAGGAAGTAACTGAAGAGTAATCTTTGGTTGTAAGATTTACAATTGAATTTTTGTTCGTAGAATAGCGTCAATGGTCATACAAGCTATGATCATTGACCTTTTTACTATAAGCATCATCATTTCATGAACAGGAATTGGGGGAAGGCATATGGCAAATGATTACGAAAGCTTTAAGAAGAATGTTTATGATCTAACGAAAATTGATCTGAATGCTTATAAAGAGCGTCAGATGAAGCGAAGAATCGATACCTTGATTGCTCGAAATAAGTACACGAACTATGATGATTATGTAAGAGGACTTCGTACCAATAAGGAATTATTTGATGAATTTGTAAATTATCTTACCATCAATGTTTCCGAGTTTTATCGAAATCCTCAGTTATGGGATCAGCTGGATAAGGAGATTTTCCCAGAGCTAGTAAAGCGATTTGGTAATGGGATTAAGATTTGGTCCGCTGCATGTTCTACTGGTGATGAGCCATATTCTCTTGTAATGGTACTTGCAAAGCATATTCCAATCAGCAAGATTAAGATTATTGCTACGGATATTGATAAGCAGGTATTGGACAAGGCGAGAGCTGGTCTTTATTCTGCTCAGAGTTTAAAGGGACTTCCGGAAGAATATAAGAAGAAATACTTCACCCAGGTGGGAAATTCCTTCCAGATTAGCGATGAAGTAAAGAAATGCGTGGATTTCCGTTCCCATAACTTATTAAAGGATCCATATCCTAAGGATGTGAATCTGATTGTATGTCGTAATGTGGTTATTTACTTCACAGAAGAAGCTAAGGACGAGATTTATCGAAAGTTCTACCAGAGCTTGACGCCTGGAGGAAGCCTCTTTGTAGGAAGTACGGAACAGATTATTAATTACAAGCAACTTGGTTATACATCAAAAAGACTTTTCTTTTATGACAAACCATGTTAAGATAACTGAGAATTAAATACGAAATCGGATTGTTTAATAACTATAAACCCCGAGCACATTCCATGGATCAAAACATCCATTTCATGTGTTCGGGGTTTTTTAAGTTTATAAAGACTAATTTATGATACCATTGGTGCTTCCTAGTATTTACAGTGCTTATAATATTCCTCCCAAAACTGGAAAGAGTGTAACAGCGGACTGGATACGGGAAGGAAGAGGGCCTTATCCTCGTAACTGATACGATGGGTGGGTTCTTCGGTGGTATAATCCCGGGGAAGTTTTAAATATTCTCCGTAATGTCTGGTATAACAAGTGGCGGCTTTACAAGGTTCGGTAGTAATGGTAAGTCCTTCGGGAAGGCTTTTTTTCGGAAAACATAAATCCTCTGTGGGAAGATAAAGATAATCCTTATAGTTTTTATGGAATTCTTTAAATTCCCCTCGATGAATCGGAAGCTGTAAGGTAAGGATGTCCTTCGTTCCTTCCAGGAAGAGTTCCTCACTTTCATAGGTGATGGGACGAAGAAGGGGCTTTGGTAAGCGAATGGTAAGAAGAAATACATCTTCAAAACAGTCCCCCTGGGAGAGGCTTTCCACCCGTCCTCGGGCCACTTTTTCGATACACCCCTCATGATTTTTAATTCCTTCATAGGAAAGAATCGGAAGAAGGAGGGGAAGATGGGTGATGTCATCGTAATTATGAGTAAGTAACATCGCTTCATCCCTTTTGATGGCTTCTTCTAGGGAAGCGGAGAGTCCCGGTACCTTGGAAGCTTTCCCCAGAGCCGTCTGGGACTGTTGGTATCTACGATAACAATCGATTAATTCATCCCCCGGATGAAATTCTTCTCGCTGGATTCCTAAGAATTTCTCAATGGTGGGTTGTTTAAAATTCTCAAATTGTAAGAGTTTTTTCATGGAGCCTGCAATCTGGTATAAATCCACGGTTGGCAGCGCAAAAAATTCTGAAAAATCAGAAATGATCTGGAAACGTTCCGCTCTTTTTTTCAAAAAGGGAAGATCGAAGGTATTGCCATTAAAATGAATTAAGCCATGAAAATTTTTGGCATAGGTTAAAAAAGCCTGAATCATGGAGGATTCTTCCTGCTTTTTGGTGGTCATCCACTGGGCATAATGCCATTTGCCGTTAGAATCCACATGGGTGCAGCCGATGAGATAAATCTGGGCATGCACATGGGAAAATCCCGTGGTTTCAATATCCCAGAACAGGTATTGTTCTGGTGCAAGAGGAAGGTAATCCTGAACATTTATAGTACATGGAAAAATTCCTTGTTTGGTAATCATAATGTCTCCTAAGTTTTTTCTATGCCTGTATTATAGCGAATTTTTCTGCAAATGTGTAGCAAGACCGCAAGAAACTTAGGACGAATATGAAAGTAAGATGGAGTTAGTATGGGTAAGTTATTCAGAAGTTTCACCGGAGGAATTCATCCCTTCGGTGGAAAGGAAATTACAAAAAATGATGCGGTAGAACCACTATTTCTTGAGGAAAAGACGGAAGTAGTGATTCCTTTAAGCCAGCATATTGGCGCTCCCTGCGAATGCTTAGTAAAGCGGGGGGATGAGGTACTGATTGGCCAAAAAATCGGAGAAGCCAAGGGAAAAGTATCTTCTTGTGTGCATGCATCCGTTTCCGGAAAAGTAAAGAAGGTGGAGGAACGTCGGGTATATGATGGGCGCATGATGATGAGTGTGGTCATTGAAAGTGACGGAAAAAATCAGGAAGTGGAATATCTTCCTGCGGATTATCATGCCCTTTCAAGGGAGGAAATTCTACATCGCATCTTAGAAGGCGGTGTGGTTGGCTTTGGTGGAGCAGGTTTTCCTACCCAGGCAAAATTAGACGTTAAACATCCGGAGCGCGTGGAGTATGTTCTCATTAACGCGGCGGAGTGTGAACCATATCTGACCTCCAATTATCGTTTAATGATGGAAGATCCAAAACGGGTGTATGGAGGTATGGAGATTCTATTACATTTGTATCCGAATGCTAAGGGAATGGTGGTAATCGAGGACAACAAAAAGGACTGCGTCAAGGTGATGAAGCGGGTCTTTCAGGATACGAAGGTGTCCGTCCTTACGGTAAAGACCAAATATCCTCAGGGAGACAGCCGTATGATCATGGAAGCGGCCACGGGACGAAAGATGAGCAGTGATTTTCACGCAGTGGATTTAGGTTGCGTGGTATGTAATGTGGACTCCGTGGCGCGTATTTATGATGCGGTAAGCCTTGGAAAACCGGTGGTGAACCGAATTGTAACCGTAACGGGAGAGGGATTAAACCGCCATGGTAACTACTTAGTGCCTCTTGGAACCAGTTATTTAAAGATTTTGGAATTATCCGGCGGTGCTAATGTGGAAAATCCCAAGTATATCTCCGGCGGCCCTATGATGGGAACAGCGTTAATGAATCTGGATGTTCCGGTAACGAAGCTTGCATCCTCCCTTTTGGTGCTTCCAAGTGATGATGTGATGAATGCCAAGGAATCCCCATGTATTCGCTGTGGACGATGTGCCGAGGTGTGTCCGGGACGAATTATGCCTTTAGTGGCGAATCGTTATGCCGAAAAAGGGGATAAGGAAGGCTTTATTGCCCATGGTGGGATGGAATGCTGCGAATGTGGATGCTGCTCCTTTATTTGCCCGGCGAAGAAGCCATTAACACAGAATATTAAGTCCATGAGACGAATGATTATTAACGAAAAGAAGAAGGAGAAAGTACATGGATAATCAGTTATTAAATGTTTCATCAGCGCCCCATGTTCGCTCCAAGGATACCACCCAGAGCATTATGCGGGATGTGCTTCTTGCATTACTTCCTACCACTCTTGTGGGAATTTGGAATTTTGGATGGGAAGCTCTTCTTTTGATTGTAGTTTCCATGACCAGTGCAGTGGCTCTGGAAGCTTTGTATCAGCATCTGATGAAGAAACCCATCCGGGTGTTGGATGGTTCTGCAGCAGTTACGGGACTTTTATTAGCATTAAATGTAACTTCCACGTTACCGGTGGGAATGATCATTCTTGGTAATTTTATTGCCATTATCGTGATTAAGCAGTTATTTGGTGGCATTGGACAGAATATTATGAATCCAGCCCTGGGGGCCAGATGTTTTTTAGTGATTTCCTTTGCGGCCCAGATGACAAGCTTTACCTATGATGGGATTACGGGACCAACCCCATTACAGACCTTAAAATTTCAAGATCAAGCAAGTCTTTGGCAGATGTTTTTAGGAAATCATGGTGGTACCATTGGTGAAACCTCGGCCTTAGCTTTACTTCTTGGGGCAGGATATCTCTTTTATCGTAGAATTATCCGCCCAACGATTCCTTTTTATTATATTGGAACTTTGGTGGTATTTATTGCCCTCTTTGGTGGACATGGACTGGATCCGATCTTTTTAGCAAAGCATGTATGTGGTGGTGGATTATTAATCGGTGCCTTCTTTATGGCCACGGATTATACCACTTCCCCAACCACCCATATGGGAAGGGTGATCTTTGGAATTCTATGTGGTCTTCTAACGGGAATTTTTCGTGTATATGGGGCAAATGCAGAGGGTGTATCCTTCTCCATTATCTTTGCCAATCTTTTAGTACCATTGATTGAGCGATATACCATGCCATATGCCTATGGTTCCTCTCCATGGAATCGAAAGAAGAATATGGCATTATTCCAGCGGATGAGTAAGGAGGAATAGGATGAAAGCAGTATTCAAAGATGCCTTTGTGTTATTTGCCATTACTTTAATCTCCGGACTGTTACTTGGTGGACTCTATCATGTGACCAAGGAGCCCATTGCAAGAGAAGCAAAACTTCGTAAGGAACGAGCTGCGAAAGCCGTATTTATAGAAGCAGAGCATTTTGCGGCGAAAGATGGTGTTGTGGAATATTCCTTTGATGGCGGAGAAGTGGAAGAAGTCCTTGAAGCAAGGGATGCTGGTGAAAATCTTCTTGGCTATGTAATTACCACCGTGGATCATCATGGATATGGTGGGGATATTCGATTAATGACGGGACTTTCTAAGGATGGAACCATCCTTGGGATCGCCTTTCTTTCCTTAGAGGAAACTCCGGGACTTGGTATGAAGGCGAAGGAAGAGGGATTTCGGTCCCAGTTTATAGGAAAGTCGGTGACTTCCCTTACCTATACCAAGAGTGGCGCAACTGCGGAGAATGAGATTGATGCCATCTCCGGTGCTACCATTACCACTTCTTCGGTAACAAGTGCAGTGAATGGGGCGTTATCCTACTATCAGGAAGTATTATTAAAGGAGGGAAAAGAGTGAAATATTCAATGTTTAAATCCACCTATGTGGAACGATTATACAATGGAATCATTCGTGAAAATCCCATCTTTGTATTAACCCTTGGAATCTGTCCAACCCTTGCGGTAACCTCTTCAGCCACCAATGGCTTTGGTATGGGACTTACCACAACCTTTGTATTAACCTTTAGTAATTTTTTGATCGCCGCCCTACGGAAGGTGATTCCAGATCGTGTCCGGGTTCCATCCTTTATTGTGATCGTTGCGACCTTAGTGACTGCGGCACAGTTCTTATTACAGGCCTATGTACCAAGCCTGTATGAATCCTTAGGAATTTATATTCCTTTAATTGTAGTAAATTGTATTATCTTAGGTCGTGCAGAAAGTTATGCTTCTAAAAATCCTGCCCTTGCCTCCCTTTTTGATGGCTTGGGAATGGGACTTGGATTTACCTTGGCCTTAACAATTCTTGGTGGACTGCGAGAACTGATTGGAGCGGGAACCTTATTTAATTATCCACTGCTTCCTTCGTTCTATCAGCCAGTTACCATTGCAATTTTAGCACCCGGCGCATTTTTGGTGCTTGCCTGTATGATCGCAACCCAAAACTACCTAAGAAAGAAATCTGGAAAGCCGAAAAAGAACTGTAGCTGTGGCGTGGAAGGGTGTGGTCTTTGTCAGGGAGAATTACCTACCAGGAAGGATGAGAAAGGAGAGAAGGCATGAAAACATTACTTGTGATCATCATCACCTCTGCATTAGTGAATAATGTACTCTTAAGCCAGTTTTTGGGCCTCTGTCCCTTCTTAGGAGTTTCCAAAAAATCCAATACGGCGCTTGGAATGGGTATGGCGGTAATGTTTGTCATTACCATCTCCAGTGGAATTTCCAGCGTGATTTATACCTATGTACTGCTTCCTTGGGATCTCACCTATCTGAATACCATCGTATTCATTCTGGTGATTGCTTCCTTAGTACAGTTTGTGGAAATGTTTTTAAAGAAGAAGATTCCATCCCTGTACCGATCTTTGGGTGTGTATCTGCCATTAATTACCACCAACTGTGCAGTACTTGGTGTATCCTTACTGAATGTGCAAAAATCCTATGGAATTGTGGAGTCCATCGTGAATGGATTTGCTACCAGCCTTGGATTTTTATTAGCCATTATGATTATGTCCGGTCTGCGGGAGCGGATGGAAGAGAATGATATTCCTGAAAGTTTTCAGGGAATCCCAATTGTTATGATTACTGCTGCATTAATGTCCATCGCTTTTTATGGATTTGCAGGATTGATTTAGTGGAAGGTTGATTGTATGGAATTATTGATTCCAGCCGCTGTGGTGGGCGGCCTAGGATTATTCTTAGGAGTATTCCTTGGAGTTGTAAGTGAAAAATTAAAAGTGGATGTGGATCCTCGGGAAGACCAGGTGCGGGAGGCGCTCCCAGGCGCCAACTGTGGTGGTTGTGGATATCCGGGTTGTGATGCCTTAGCAAGTGCCATTGTGAGGGGGGAGGCTCCTTGTAATGCCTGTCCTGTGGGCGGCCGTGCTGTGGCAGAAAAAATCTCCGCCATTATGGGGGAGGAAGTAAAGACAGGAGTTCGCCAGGTGGCTTACGTAAAATGTGCCGGAGTCTGTGGGGTAGCCAACCGCGCCTATGCCTATACCGGCGTAATGGATTGTAATATTGCTTCCTGTATGCCAAATTCCGGTGATAAAACCTGTACTTATGGATGCCTTGGTTATGGTAGCTGCGTAAAAGCCTGTCCATTTGATGCAATTCATATTGTGAATGGCATCGCTAAAGTGGATCCGGAGCGCTGTAAGGCCTGTGGCAAATGTGTGGCAGCCTGCCCTCGTCACTTAATTGAGATGGTACCGGAAAATGCCAAGGTTTTGGTGGCTTGTAATTCAAGAGCCGTGGGAATGCAGGCGAAGAAGGCTTGTGGTGCTGCCTGTATTGGTTGTGGTGCCTGTGAAAAGCAGTGCCCATTTGGCGCTATTACCGTGGTGGATCATGTGGCTCACATTGATCAGTCCCTGTGTAAGTCCTGTGGCAAATGTATTATGAAGTGCCCTACGGGCGCCATCACTGCTCCAGAGTCCATATTGGCAAGAGTGGAGAAGATGAAGGCACAAGAAGCGGCAAGACTTGCGAAGGAAAAAGAGAAGAAGGCCGAAGAAGCAAAACTTGCGAAGGAGCAGAAGGCATTAGAAGAAGCTGCGAAGAAGA
>JAILGS010000096.1 GCA_024696615.1 Lachnospiraceae bacterium | reverse complement strand
TTAAGCCCATTTGCAATCGGATATACGAAGAAGGCTGCTTCTACGGATACCACAACAACGACTGAGGAGGACGAGGAATCCGATGAGGATACCAGCAATTCTACCTCCGTTAAGACGGGAGATGCTACTCCTGTAACGATGTTGATCTTTGTTATGATGGCATCCTTGATGGTATTAGCCGGATTTGCTCTCACATCCATGAAGAAGGACGAAGAATAGATTTCCATGCTTGGAAGAGAGTGAGTCACAAAGCAATAAGACCAAAAGAGATGAGACAGCAGATATAAGTAAACAAAGAAGTCCTTTGGGAGACAGTAACACTGTTTTCCCGGAGGACTTTTTTTGTTTTGTCAAGACTCGCTCGCGAGTCTTGTGCGCCGGATTCGGGTCTGCTTTGGCAGACCAATTCCTGGATCGAGGGATTTATATGTAGTTTAGAAAACTACATTTTATCGTAGAATGGTGGCAATATTGTACTAATTGTGATACAATATAAGTTAGTCGAAAACGGAGAAGGTGCATTAAATCTAGGGTTTTCACATCCTTAAGAAAGAATGTACGAATATGTTCAATAACGATGGGAGAGAGGTTTTAGTATGGGCAATAAGTTGTTTATTACAGAAGGGGATTCCTATCTCTTTGGTCAGGGCACACATTATGAGATTTACAACAAGATGGGCGCACATTGTACGACGGAAGGCGGCAAGGATGGCGTATATTTTGCTGTGTGGGCTCCCAAAGCCAGTAATGTGTATGTGATTGGTGATTTTAATGGATGGGATGAAACAGCCAATCCCATGATGAAGATTTCGAAAGGTGGAATTTGGGATACATTTATTCCAGGGGTGAAAGAAGGAAATCTATATAAGTATCTGATCATCTCTGAGCGGGGCGAGAAATTATATAAGGCGGATCCATATGCCAATGCTTCCGAACTACGTCCGGGAACAGCTTCTAAAGTTGCCAATCTAGAGGGCTATGAATGGAAGGATGAGAAGTGGATTGAGGAGAAGTCCAAGGCGGATCATCTCAAGGAGCCAATGTGCATCTATGAATGCCATCTGGGATCCTGGAAGAAGAAGGATGATGGAACGGAGGATGGATTCTATACGTATCGGGAACTTGCTCCGATTCTTTGCAAATATGTAAAGTCCATGGGATATACCCATCTTGAACTGATGGGAATTGCAGAATATCCATTTGATGCTTCCTGGGGCTATCAGGTAACGGGATATTATGCACCAACATCCCGGTATGGAAGTGGCAAGGACTTTATGTATTTTGTGGATTACATGCATAAGCATGGCATTGGTGTGATTTTGGACTGGGTGCCAGCACATTTTCCAAGGGATGCCCATGGTCTTGCCATGTTCGATGGCAGTCCGGTCTATGAATATGCGGACCCTAGAAAGGGAGAGCATCCGGATTGGGGCACCAAAGTATTTGATTATGAGAAGAATGAGGTATCGAATTTCCTCATTGCCAATGCACTATTCTGGCTGGACAAATATCATATTGATGGACTTCGTGTGGATGCGGTGGCATCCATGCTGTATCTGGATTATGGTCGTCAGAATGGACAGTGGATTCCTAACAAGTATGGAGGCAATGGCAACTTAGAGGCCATGCAGTTTTTGAGACATTTTAATAGTATCGTGAACAAACGCTTCCCACGGGCTATTACCATTGCGGAAGAGTCCACCGCTTGGCCTGCTGTCAGCGGCGTGGTGGGAGAGAATGACAGTCTCGGTTTCACCTTCAAATGGAACATGGGCTGGATGCATGATTTCCTGGAATATATGAAATGCGATCCTTTATTCCGTAAGGGCAATCATAACAAGATGACTTTCAGCTTGATGTATGCCTATAGTGAGCGGTTTATTCTGGTACTTTCCCATGATGAAGTGGTGCATCTAAAATGCTCCATGCTTGGAAAGATGCCGGGACTGTATGATGATAAATTTAAGAATCTTATGGTGGGATATGCTTATATGATCGGTCATCCTGGCAAGAAGCTTCTGTTCATGGGACAGGAATTTGCGCAACCTACGGAATGGAGCGAGGAGCGGGGCTTGGATTGGCATGTATTGGAAGAGACGCCCCATGCTCATGTACAGGAATTTGTGAAGCGTCTTCTTCACCTCTACCAGAAGCACCCGGCGCTTTATACCACGGATTATAGTGCCGACGGCTTCCGTTGGAACTGCGCGGATGATAATACCAACAGCATCTTCTCCTTTATGCGTTTTTCGGAAGATGGTAAAAAGAGCCTGCTTTTTGTGCTGAATTTTACCCCAATGCAGCGGGATGGTTATCTGATCGGTGTTCCTGATCAGACCAAGTATCGCCTGATTTTAACCGAGGATGTGGAGCGGGAGCTGGATAGCAAGAAGGATGTGGTGAATCCAGTGGAGAAGCCACAGCTCTTTAATGGCTTCCCATATGCCATCGAGGTAAATATTCCGGCCTATGGCGTGCAGGTATATGAATTTACCCACGGAGTCGGAAAGAACACGAAGGATGGTAAAAGTGCCAAGACAGGAAAGCCACGAAAGATGTAGCATCTGCAAGGACAGTAAACATCGAAAGATGCAACAGCCACAAGAACAGAACAATCAAATGATGATGTAAGATCACGAAAGGAATCCGGTATTTTACCGGATTCTTTTTTACCCCATGTGCCCCAAGGGATTTTCATGAAAGGGTTATATTTTCCCCGCAATGGCCGATATATACATTGTAAGAATCATGATGTCCCCATGCTTTGATGCAAATGCATACGAAGGGGAGAAGTTATTGCGAGGTCCCATATGAATTTATCCATGAATCCAATGAACGAATTGAATATGACAGCCACAAGTCTTGCCGGACTTTCGCTTACGGGAGATAAGAAAGAAGAATCCCTTTCATCCGTTGCGGATTTATACATGAATACCATGGCTTCGGCATTAAATCAGGTCAGTCGGGAAGGCAATGGTACGAAGGTGAATAAGACCATCGCTTCCACCATCGAGGGACTCTCCTCCGTGGAAGAAACTATGAAGCAGAACGCGGCTCTTGCCAAGGAGAATCTTAAGTCCTTGATGAATAAGATGACGGGACCGGATTGTGAAAGTCTTCGAATGGAAGATGTGGATGTGAATGAAATAAGTGACGAGGAAGCCATGAATGTGGTGGAGCGTCTGAAGATTATGTTGGCAGCATACAATGACAATTTTAAAGCATTTGCTAAGGGTGTTGGTGTGGATGAAGCGATGCTGCAAGGGATGGATCGCGCCATGGAGGGAGGCATTCCAAGTGCTTCTTTAGAGGCTGCTAAGTCCGCCCTGAGAGCCAGCGACCTTCCGGAAACGGTGGAGAATCAAAATCAGTTATTGGAGCTGGATCAGAAAGCGGGGGAAGTTGCAAAGAATCTGCCGCTATCCGAGGGTGCCAAGGACTTTTTAATTCGTGGGGAACTTCCTGCAAGTATTGAAAATCTTCATAAAGCCATTTATGGAGGCGCTGGAAATGTGGTACCAGCCGGCGCTAACGAGAAGGAGGCTTCTTGGGAGGCGGTAAAACCACAGGTTATCAGTATGGTGGAGCGTATGAGCACCAAAATGACGGAAGGCCAGGAAAAGACGGAAGCACAGGTGCAGACGGAAAGTCAGGCCCAGACGGAAGCGCAGATTACAGTAGAAAAAGGTCAGTCCCAGGGCATGGCAGCAGACAGAGGCCAGTTCCAGGACATGGAGGCCGCCAAGTGGTTATTTCTACGGGATCTTCCAGTGACGGAAGAAAATATCCAATATAAAGAAACGTTGGATCAGTTGAGCCTTTCCTATGAAGGAGAGGATGCGCTAGAACTTTTAAAAGCGGGAGCTCAAGCCTTAACAGAAGGACAGCGGGCAACGTCCATTGGGGTGATCCCGGAGGAGACTTCCTACCAGATTGCCGCAAGAGCCATGGGTGTGGTGTGCGCTGCGGACTTTAGTGAAGTGTCCAAGGTGGTTCAGGAGGGACTTCCCCTTACGGTGGAGCATCTGGAAGAGGCCCTTCGTTATCGAAATAGTGCATCCTTAGAAGAAACTGTGAATTCCCTTCAATCCCGCATGAATTCTGTGGGAAGCATGCTCCAGGAGGGAAGCGACCAATTCTTAGATGATATCATCCTCCAAGGGGGAATGACCCAGGATGAAGCCTATACCCAGGAAGAATTTGCTTCTTATCGGGTATTATGTGAAGCGAGAATTTTAATGACCGCCAGTGCTACGGTGAATTTAGTGCGGGGCGGTGTGGATGTGATTCATGAAGATCTTTCCCATATGGTGAGCCTGCTTCATGAAGAAGAAGTGAAAATGATCGAAGCGTCCCTAAGAGCGGGGACGGATGCAGCGGATTCCTTCGCTTCAGGTAAGGGAAGAACTTCGGCGGTAGAATTATCAGCAGAAGCCACGGCCCATACGATTCAGGATGTGGTGGATCTGATGCACGAACTCTCCTATGGACCAAGTGCCGTTCTGGGTGAACTGGTGGGAGAGACGGATGAAAGTGCTTATACCCTTCCCGTCCTCCGAGATCATTCCCGGGTGCTTCAAAATAAACTTGTGGCAGCAGGAGTGGCCTATGAAACCATGTCCACCACCATTCGTTCCGATCTTGGAGACTCGGTGAAAGCGGCATTAAAGGAAAGTTCGGATACGATCCTTTCGGATCTATCCCTTGCCACCACGGAGGAAAATCGTCGTGCAGTACGAATCCTTGTAAATAATTCCTTGGAAGTAACCAAGGACCGGGTGGAAGAGGTACGGGAGCTAGATAGTGTGATGAATTCCCTGATCGATCAGATGACGCCGGAGGTGGTGATGGATCTGATCCATGAGAGGATTAATCCTATGACCACGGATATTCGCACCCTGAATCAATATTTCAACCAGCGCTATGATGGGCATATGGAAGGGGAGAAATACTCCGAGTTTCTATATCATTTGGACCGGACCCAGGGAATTAGCGAAAGCGAACGGGAAGAATATATTGGAATTTATCGTATGCTCCATACGTTACAGAAGAATGATGGCAACGCCCTGGGACTGGCTTTGGAACAAAGCGTGGACCAAAGTCTCACCTTAGAGGATCTGATGAGCGCTTATCAAAGCACCAAAGCGGCGGGAGTGGATGTGAAAGTGGATCCATCCATGGGGCTTTCCGAAGTGAGTGGAAATGTGCTTTATTATGAGAATTTATTCGGCAAAATGACGGGGGACCTTGCTCCAGAGTATTTAGACAAGGTGCTTGCCAGGGAGGATGCCAAGGAAATGACGGTGGAGGAAATCGCCATGGCTTTATCCGATGCTTCCACGGATCCTGCCACCCATCAGGAACATATGGCGACGGAGGCTCTGTATCAGGAGGAACTTCTTGGAAATCTTCGAAGGGCCTGTGATACGGAAGAGTACGTCATCCGTACCCTTAGCGACAGGGGACTTACAGTGACGGCGAATGGTGTCAATCACACCAAGGCGTTACTTACGGAACAATCATTCTTTCAGGATCTGCAGGAGTTCGTATCGGAGGAGAATCCAAAGTTACAGGAACTGATCGAACATCTTCCAGAGACCTTTGGAACGAAAGAAGAGGCAGCAGTTTACGAAGAGTTAGAAACTTCCATGGAGGAATTATTCCAGGAAAAGGCCCTGGGAGGCCGTGGCTCCATCGATGACTACTTAGCCCTTCACCAAATGCGTGACCTGGTGGAACGTACCGGCATCATACGGGATTTGGCAAGTGGGGGACAATACATTCTCCCATATGACACGGGACATGGACTGGGAACCATGAATCTTCAGATTGTGAGCCGTGGAAAGAACGAGGGCGCTTTGGAGATGCACTTTGAAAGCGGAGCGTTGGGAGAAGTGGCTGCAAGATTTCAGGTAAGTCAGACGAAGCTTTCCGGATATCTTACCCTGCACGGGGAAGGGAAGGAAACCGAAGTACTTTCTGAAAAATTAGCCACACTTTCCGAAAAGCTCCAGGAACTTGGAGTGGAAACCACGGATATCCGCTATAGTGTAAGTGCAGATCTTCCATACACCAATCTGGTGGGAGAAGAGGAAACACCTTCCTCCTTCATCTATCAGGTGGCAAAGATCATTTTACAGAATCTCTAAAAGTAGAGAATGAATAGAAGTTAGAACCAATCAAGGGGGGAATGGGCGCATTCCCCCTTTTTTATATTTAGTAGGAAACGTAAATATTTTTTGGCGAAAATACCATATATGGTATAGGAAAAGGAAAGAAACTTTAAGGAATTTGGATTTTTGGCTTAAGTTTTTCGGGGGACATCCGATATATATATCAGTAAGATACGAAGGAACGTATTGAAAAACATTGGTATAACAATTGGAAAGTTCAAGGATGAACTTGTGGAGGCAAGGATGCTGCATTACAGGAAAGGACGGACCGCTTATGCGAATTAATACGAATATATCAGCAATTATTGCCAATCAGGAATTAGATTCTACCGAAACAAAACTTTCTAAGTCTCTGGAGCGTTTATCATCCGGTTACAAGATTAACCATTCCAAGGATGATCCGGCAGGACTTGCCATTTCCCAGAAAATGAGAACTCAGTTAAAAGGTCTTGATCAGTCCGATCATAATGCCCAGGACGGCGTGTCCGTACTGCAGACTGCAGAGGGTGGTATGACGGAGATCCAGTCCATGCTTGCCCGTATGAAGGAACTGTCCGTACAGGCGGCCAATGACGTCAATTCCAAGGATGAGCGTGCAGCGATTCAGCAGGAAATTGACGCGTTAACGAACGAGATTGATCGTATCGCTACGGATACGGACTTTAATACCAAGTCCCTGTTAAACGGGGATCTACAGCGCCGCGTATATTCCAACATCGAGGGCACCAAGCAGGTGGAAGTAACGGATGGTTTCCCTTCTGGAATTTATGGTCTGACGGTTACTAGTGATGCCAAGGCTCCTCAGGTGGATGGGGTAACCACCGCATTTACCGCCACGGAGGCGACGGCGGGAACCTTAAAATTAAACGGCGTGGAAATTAATATTGACGCAGGGGATACTGCGGATATCATTCAGAGCAAATTAATCGACGGGGCAACCAAGGCTGGCGCCTCCTTCGATTACAACACCGGAACCATTAAGAGCCTCTCATATGGCTCGAACGAGCAGCTGAAAGTGGAATGTGATAATGAGGAACTGTTATCCACTCTTGGACTTCCTACAGGAACTTATACCACGGATGAGAATGGTGCCATCTATTATACTGGCGCGGATGTGGAAGCAACCTTTACGGAAGGGGCTGATGGCCGTGTTGGATTTGAAGACACCGCCACGATTTCCACCTATGGTAATACCATCTATGTTCGTGATAATAATAATCGATATTTTGAATTGCAGGTTCCGGATGATGCAACCAGCCGCAATGGTGGTGCTATTGAGCAGACGGTAACGGATCTTGGTACTCTTCGAGTACATGTGGGTGCCAATGAGAATCAGATTATTGATATCAGTCTTCCGGAAGTTTCTTCGGATAGTCTGGGATTAAATAATATCTTTGTTCATTCCTTTGAAATGGCCAGTGAAGCCATCGAGAAGGTGGATACGGCAGTTTCCAGACTTTCTAGTATTCGTTCCAAGATCGGTTCTTATCAGAATCGTCTAGAGCACACCATGACGAATCTTTCCGTATCTTCGGAGAATTTAACGACGGCATATTCTAGAATTTTGGATGTGGATATGGCGGAGGAGATGACGGAATATACGCAGGCCAATGTGCTTGCACAGGCTGGAACGTCCATGTTATCCCAGGCCAATGCCCGTCCGGAGATGGCTTTACAGTTATTACAAAAGTAAGTAGTCTACAGGCAGGGCATGGGAGTATGATGCTTTAGAAATGCACATGGGAAGAATGCTATCAATGGGAGGAGTGCCATGACACAGGAAGAACGTAGTGGATTTTCATATCGAATCATGCAGGCAAATCCCACGGAATTAATTGTCATCTTATTTGAAATGGCTGAATGCTATATTGCCCAGGCAGAAGAGGATTATAAGAATTTAGTGGGCATGGAAGGATTCTCGTCTTATCAGGAACAGGTGAAGGAGCGGATGGATTGTTACGAGAAAGCAGAAATCCGCGAAGCCATCAATGACTTTCGTCATAGTATTGACTTAGCAGAAAATGTACTTCATGAATTAAATCATTCCCTTGATTTAAAATATAGCCTATCGGTAAATCTCATGCAGATTTATCTGGCTATTTTAAATAATTTACGAGCTGCATCCAATCAGATCTCCGGGGAGTTACTTTCCAGGGACCGTAAGATGTTAGCAAGGCTTCGTGGGGCTTTTGCGGCAATCGCCAAAGAAGACCAAAGGGGCCCGGTGATGAGAAATACACAGACGGTATATGCCGGCTTAACCTATGGCAGGGGAACGTTAAACGAAACCCTGGATCATGATATAAACCGGGGGTTCTGTGTATAAATTGTATATGCAAGCCAGTACAATTTTAGTATTCCACGCAAAAAAGCGACACATGGATGTGTCGCTTTTTTGTGTGGATCCAAACCTTCTTTGGAAGTGTATCAGGATCCCATGACGATGATCGGTGCTATACATTTACGAACTACTTCCCGTAAGTCTGAATTAATTCCATAATCTTAGGAATTGCTTCATTCTGAGAACTTGTAGCCATGGCTTCTACATAAGTATTGGAATTTTTTTCCAGTTCTTCTAACGCATTCCATAATTTTTCTGGATGAACAAAGGAAACCTTCTTGGTTACCCCATCCACCGTTTCTTCTTTCTCATCTTCTTCGAGTACCATAGAATACCCCTGCTTTTCAAAGGAGCGGGCATTTAATACCTGATCCCCGCGGCTTGCAAGCTTGGAAAGGGGAATCAGAAGATGGGGCTTTTTCAGAGCCACCAGTTCACAGATGGCATTGGCTCCCGCTCTGGAGATGACGAAGTCCGCTGCCGCAAACACATCGGGAAGTTCCTCGTTAATATATTCAAATGCGGCATAACCCTTGGTATCTTTCAGACTTTCATCAAATTTCCCCTTGCCACATAAGTGAATCACCTGATACTTCTCTAAAAGTTTCGGAAGTAAGGTGATGATGGCATCATTCACATGCTGTGCCCCAGTGCTTCCACCGATAATTAAGAGGGTCTTTTTACCAGAATTCGTGTCCAGTCCGCAATATTCCAAGCCTTTTTTGGCATCCCCGGAGAGTAACTCGCTTCGAATCGGAGTGCCGGTGAGTACTGCCAAATCCTTAGGAAGGTACTGTACGGTTTCCGGGAAATTACAGCAAATCTTGGTTGCCGCAGATTTACTGATGCGATTGGCAAGTCCCGGAGTCATATCGGATTCATGACTGATCACCGGAATGTGTAAACTCTTCGCCGCTAAAACCACGGGAACGGATACAAATCCACCCTTGGAAAATACAATGGATGGAGCAATGGCCCGAAGGCACTTCTTTGCTTCAAAATATCCCTTCATAACCCGGAACGGATCGGAAAGGTTTTTTAAACTACGATACCGGCGAAACTTTCCGGTTGCGATACCGTGATATGGAACATTCTTCTTGGTTACTAATTCTTTCTCAATGCCATCATAGGAACCAATATATTCTGCTTCCCATCCGGCTTTTTCTAATGCAGGAAGGAGTGCTAAGTTCGGGGTTACATGTCCAGCCGTGCCTCCACCTGTGAGTACGATTTTTTTCATGTTGGGAATCCTTCTTATTCTTGAATTCGTTCAAATGTATCAAAATCCCAGGCATCCGAACCTCCTAATCTTGGAAGCAGGAAATGCAGGGAATGTTTCGCCACGATCTTACAGACGTGTGACAAGATCGCGGATGATTGCTACTTCATGGGCAATGGCCATCTTTTCAAATGCAGGATAATCCATGCTTGCGGAGTCATCTGCTTTATCGGAAATGGTACGAAGGATCAAAAATGGCACCTGGTTAAGATATGCAGCCTGTGCAATGGCAGCGCCTTCCATCTCTGTGCAATATCCATCAAAGTTGGCAATAATGCGTTCCTTCACAGCCTTGTCGGAGATGAACTGATCTCCGGATACGACGCGGCCCACAAAGACTTTAATCTCTGGAACTGCATTCATACAAGCTTCCTTCGCATGTTCGATTAAGGACTCATCCGCCTTAAAGGACAGGGTATCCATACGTGGGATCTGACCTAAAGGATAACCAAAGGCAGTTGCATCCACATCATGATGACATACATCACTAGAAAGAACCACATCTGCAATATCAATTTCAGCACGAAGGGATCCTGCAATCCCTGTGTTGATGACACAATCCACATGGAAGCAGTCTGCAAGAATCTGGGTGCAGCATGCTGCATTCACCTTACCGATTCCGCTTCGAACAATTACCACTTTCTTGCCGTTAAGATTTCCTTGATGAAATTCCATTCCTGCCTTGGTGACTGTCTCTTTCTCAGTCATTCCTGCTACTAATTCTGCAACTTCTTCATCCATTGCACCAATAATACCGATCATAAGCGTACCTCGTTTCTAATTTTCAGATGGGACTATTATAGCATAGATATAGAAAAAACTCATTTGATTTGATATGATGGAAACAATCAGGAAACATTCAGGAAGCATTCAGGAGGAAGCTGCTATGAAGATTGTTATTTTAGATACCATTACATTCGGGGAGGATATGGATCTTTCCCCATTTCAGAAATTAGGAGAGGTGGAGATGTATCCTACCTCCACCACGAAGGAAGCCGCAGAACGTGTGAAGGATGCGGATGTGATTATTGTGAATAAGGTGCTAATGAATCAGGAGACCCTTGCGGGTGCTTCCCACGTAAAGCTTATTGCTCTTACGGCTACGGGATATAACAATGTGGATTTAGCATATGCGAAGAGTCGAAATATTGCAGTGGCCAATGTGAGCGGTTATTCTACCAAGTCCGTGGTTCAGCATACATTTGCACTGGCATTCTATGTGCTGGAGAAATTAAGTTATTACGATACCTATGTTAAGAGCGGAGAATACTGTAATTCCCCTTGTTTTACGCATTTTGCAGAGCATTTTATGGAGCTTGAGGGAAAGACCTGGGGTATTATCGGGCTTGGAACCATCGGAAAAGAAGTGGCGAAGGTGGCGAGCGCCTTTGGTTGCCATGTGATTTATTATTCCACCAGTGGCTGCAATAGTAATGCAGAATATGAGCAGGTGGATTTGGATACGTTACTTCGGGAAAGTGATGTGGTGTCCATTCATTGTCCATTAAATGATGCTACCTTCCATCTGATGGATGCTGCGGCTTTTGAAAAGATGAAGTCCCATGCGGTTTTAGTGAATGTGGGACGCGGTCCGATTGTGGATGAAGCGGCTTTAGTGGAGGCTTTAAATAAGAATCAGATTGGCGGCGCAGCCTTGGATGTGCTTAGCGTGGAGCCAATGCAGAAGGAGAATCCGCTTCTTACGGTGCAGGATTCCCGTAAATTACTGATCACCCCACACATCGCCTGGGCTACCACGGAAGCGAGAACGAGATGTTTACAGGAAGTGTATCAGAATATTGAAAGTTTCTTCCAGGGAAAGCCTCGCAATATTGTGGGGTAGGGGGAGTAAATATGAGATTTTGGTTTAAGGAAATGCATCAGGCCCACCTGGTGAAGGAGACGACGGTGGAGGACTATGAGAAGAAAAACCGTACCAAGAAGGTGTTTGATGCGATCGAAACAGCTTGCAGAGAGTTGGATTTAGCCACTCCGGTATGGCTTGAGGCCAATATTAATGAATTTAAACGCCATGGAACGGTCCGTTTTAATCAGGATAATTTTGTGGAAACCATCGATTTTGATTTTTTAGAGCTTTCGGTGCTGGAA
>JAILGS010000092.1 GCA_024696615.1 Lachnospiraceae bacterium | reverse complement strand
CTTCCGGAGATACGCTTCATCTCCTGGGTTACTTCACTTAACTCCAATTTTTTACGATATGGACGATTGGAATACATGGCATCAAAGGTATCAGCCACAGCAATAATCTGTGCCACACGAGGAATATCATTCCCCTTTAATCCCTTCGGATAGCCCTTTCCATCCATTCTCTCATGGTGAAAACCTGCACCAAGAGCTAAATCCGGTGCCACGGTAATATCCTTTAATACTTCATAACCAGCTGCAGCATGGGATTTCATAATCTCATACTCTTCATCCGTTAACCCTTCCTGCTTATTTAAAATCGCATCCGGGACACTGATCTTACCAATATCATGTAACAATGCGATATTATAATAATCATCCACTATTTCTCTTGGATAGCCAAGCTTTTGGGTAAGCATCTGGGTATATTTTGCAACACGAAAGGAATGACCCTTCGTATAGTTGTCCTTCATATCGATGCACTTCGCGAAAGCATAGATCATCTCATCAATCAAAATCTTCTGTTTCCGCTGCTGTACGGCATAATTACGCTTCTGAACCACCATGATGATTAACATCACCAAAAAAATCATCAACGCAACTGCCAGCACTATGAAAATTTCAATTAACATATTTCTGTAGTCCATCATAATCTCCCTATAAACTCCAACTCATCATAGTTTATCTTATTTCATCTCATTTGTCCATCCAATCAAGCGAAATCCCTAGGGAAATTCTACATTTTTTCATAAAAAACACCACATAGAAATTTCTATGTGGTGTTTTGCTCTGCTTTATCAAAATCTTATTTTAAAATATTAATTCTTGCAATCGCACGCTTCAAAGCAAGCTCGGCACGTAACACATCTACGCCACCCTCTTCTGCTGGGCTTTTGATTCGACGTTCTGCACGAATACGGGCTTCATTGGCACGATTAATATCAATCTCCTCCGGCCACTCCACGACTTCTGCTAAAATCGTTACGGTCTTTGGAAGAATTGTTACAAATCCAGAATGCAATGCAGCCTTCTTCATTACGCCGCCCTGTTCATGAATCTTGAGGATTCCAGGTTCCAAGGTGGTCGTAAGTGGGACGTGACCGGCTAAAATACCAAGATCACCGTCCGTGGAACTGAATTCGATCATTTCCACATCCCCTTCATAGAAGACTCGGTCCGGTGAAATCACTTCTAAACGGAAGTTCTTGTCTGCCATCAACTCACCTCTACTTTACTTTCGCTACAACATCGTCAATCGTACCAGCATTTAAGAAGTAGGACTCAGGGATGTCATCATGCATACCATCTAAGATTTCCTTAAATCCACGAATGGTCTCTGCTAATGGAACATACTTACCAGCAGTACCGGTAAACTGTTCTGCAACGTGGAATGGCTGGGATAAGAAACGTTGTACCTTACGAGCACGAGCTACTAAAATCTTATCCTCTTCGGAAAGTTCATCCATACCAAGAATTGCGATAATATCCTGTAATTCCTTATAACGCTGTAAAATCTCCTGCACGCCACGAGCAACTTCATAATGCGCTTCACCCACAACTCTAGGATCAAGAATACGGGAGGTGGACTCCAAAGGATCCACAGCAGGATAGATACCAAGTTCTACGATGGAACGAGAAAGTACCGTGGTAGCATCCAAATGTGCGAATGTTGTTGCAGGAGCTGGGTCCGTAAGGTCATCCGCAGGTACATATACAGCCTGTACGGAAGTGATGGAACCATTCTTGGTAGAAGTGATTCGCTCCTGAAGAGCACCCATCTCTGTCTGTAAGGTAGGCTGATAACCTACTGCGGAAGGTACACGTCCAAGAAGGGCGGATACTTCCGAACCTGCCTGAGTAAATCGGAAAATATTATCAATGAACAGAAGTACATCCTTACCACCCTGATCACGGAAATATTCTGCCATGGTAAGTCCTGTAAGACCTACTCTCATTCTTGCTCCTGGTGGTTCATTCATCTGTCCAAATACCATGGTGGTCTTAGCAATAACGCCGGATTCTGTCATTTCATGATATAAGTCATTACCCTCACGAGTACGCTCACCAACACCAGTAAATACAGAATATCCACCATGCTCTGTTGCAATATTACGAATTAATTCCTGAATTAAAACGGTCTTACCTACACCGGCACCACCGAAGAGTCCAATTTTACCACCCTTCTGATATGGGCACAGCAAATCAACGACCTTAATACCTGTCTCAAGAATTTCCTGAGACGTTGCCTGCTCCTCAAAACTTGGAGCTTTTCTATGAATTGGCATGTATTGTACATTTTCAGGTGCTGGCTTATTATCGATTGCTTGACCTAAGACGTTAAAGATACGTCCCAAGGTATTCTCACCAACCGGTACACTGATTGGTGCCCCGGTATTCTCAGCATCCATACCACGAACTAAACCGTCCGTAGGTCCCATGGCGATACAACGTACCGTATCATCACCAAGATGCTGGGATACTTCGACAACAAGCACTTCACCGTTCTTACGTGTAATCTTAATTGCGTTATTAATCTCTGGGAGATTGCCTTCGCTAAATTTGATATCAAGAACGGCACCAATAATCTGTACAATCTTACCGATATTATTAGCTGCCATTGTGTCACTCCTTTATCAAAATATTTAACTGATCGCAGAAGCACCTGCGATAATTTCCGTTAATTCCTGCGTAATGGATCCCTGTCGAGCTCTGTTATACAGTAATGTCAAATCCGAAATCATTTCCTCAGCATTATTCGTTGCATTATCCATCGCCTGCATACGTGCGCCATTTTCACTGGCTACCGCTTCGATTAAGCCGTCGTAAATCAGACTATTCAGATATTTTGGAATGATGATATTCAATGCTTCATCTTCACCCGGCTCATAATTCATTGGAGTATGGTCGGCCATTGCATCTTCTACAATGGAAGAATCCACTGGCAATAACTGTCGTAACGTAGGAACATGCGTTACGGTATTCTTGAATGCAGTGTAGGCAAGATAAATCTCTCCTACTTCTCCCTCGATAAATGCTTTTAAAACATCTGCACCGATATGAATTGCATCTGAGAATAATGGGCTCTCGATGACATCGGAATAATCCGCTTTAATCTCGTACCCTTCCCGCTTGAATGCATCCAAACCCTTGGTTCCGATATTGTAGATCACAACGTCTTCCTTCTTAAATTCCCCACGTGTTACAAGTTTGATCACGTTGGAATTATAACCACCTGCAAGACCACGATTCGAAGAAATCACAATGATTGCCTTCTTTGGAGAAGATCCAGCAGTTAAATATTTGTGCTGAATATTACCTGATCTTGCAAGCGCCTGAACGATGGTTTCATACAAACGATCGAAATATGGCTTGGAACGTTCTGCACGTCCTCTTGCTTTTTGGAGCTTAACGGTGGAAACAAGTTTCATCGCCTTGGTAATCTGACCAGTGCTCTGAACACTTTCCTTACGCCTTTTAATGTCTCTCATTGAGGCCATAGCGTCACCCTTACTTTCTCTTAGAACTCTTTCTTATATTCCTCAATCGCGTTCTTTAATGCCTGCTCATTTTCATCGGAAAGCACCTTCTCGGTACGAATTCCCTCTAGGATTTCTGGATACTTGGTTTCAATATGGTCTAACAGACCCTTCTCAAAATCAAGAATGGAATCCGTAGGAACATCCAATAAATACTTTCTTGTTGCGGCATAAATTACGACAACCTGCTGTTCTACTGGCATTGGCTTGTACTGAGCCTGCTTTAAGACTTCCTTAATGCGTTCGCCCTGTGCAAGACGCTGCTTGGTATCCTCATCCAGTTCGGAACCGAACTGGGAGAATGCAGCAAGTTCTCGATACTGAGCAAGCTCGGTACGGATTGGGCCTGCAAACTTCTTCATCGCTTTGATCTGTGCAGCACCACCTACTCGGGATACGGACAGACCCGCATTAATTGCAGGACGGAAACCAGAGTTGAACATCTCAGTCTCTAAGTAAATCTGACCATCTGTGATGGAAATAACATTGGTAGGAATGTATGCGGATACATCGCCTGCCTGTGTTTCGATAATTGGAAGTGCGGTTAAAGAACCTCCGCCGTATTCCTCTGACATTCTGGCTGCTCTCTCAAGAAGTCTGGAATGAAGATAGAATACATCACCAGGGTATGCTTCACGTCCTGGTGGTCTACGAAGCAGCAAGGAAAGTGTACGGTATGCGGTTGCATGCTTACTTAAGTCGTCATAAACAACCAATACATCCTCTCCGTTCTCCATCCATTCCTCACCAATCGCACATCCGGAATATGGAGCGATATACTGTAATGGAGCTAACTCACTGGCGGTCGCAGCAACAATGGTGGTATACGCCATAGCGCCATATTCTTCCAGTGTCTGAACAATGGTAGCAACAGTAGAAGCCTTCTGGCCAATTGCTACATAAATACATTTTACACCCTGACCCTTCTGGTTAATGATCGTATCGATTGCGATCGCGGTCTTACCAGTCTGACGGTCACCGATGATTAATTCTCGCTGTCCTCTTCCGATTGGAACCATGGCATCAATCGCCTTAATACCAGTCTGAAGTGGAGTATCTACGGACTTTCTTGTAATAACACCACTTGCTACACGCTCAATCTGACGGTACTTATCGGTCTGGATCGGACCCTTACCATCAATTGGCTGACCAAGTGCGTTAACAACTCGTCCCACTAATGCATCACCTACAGGTACTTCAACTACTCGACCCGTGGTCTTTACTGTATCGCCTTCGTTAATAGCCTTGCCATCACCTAAAAGAACGGCACCAACATTGTCTTCTTCTAAGTTCAAGACCATTCCATATACATCTCCAGGGAATTCCAAAAGTTCTCCCTGCATTGCATTCTCAAGACCGTGCACACGTGCGATACCATCCGCAACCTGAATGACGGTTCCAACGTCGGAAACTTCCAGGTCGCCTGCATATCTTTTAATCTGCTCTTTAATTACCGAGCTAATTTCTTCCGGCTTTAAACTCATGGAGCAAATGCACCTTCTTTCTATAGATTTATCCTTCCCCATATGGGTAGGATAGAGAAAAATCTTTGTTCATAAGAACCCAGCGTAAGAATTGAATACACAATATTACGCATTTAACTGAATTTTACGCAATTCCTTGGTAATCTCCGATAACTTGTTACGAATACTGCTATCCACAACACGATCACCGATTCGAATTACCAAACCTCCGATGAGATGAGGATCTACCAGATAGTGCATCTCAAAGGACTCATATGCGGTTGTTGCAAGAAGCTTCGCTTCGATCTTCTTCTTCTGGGATTCATCCAATTCAGAGGCCGAAGATACGGTGGCAATACCGATCTTCTTATATTCCTTGATCTGGCTGATAAAGTATTTCAATGTGGCTTCAATATCACCATAGTGACCTTTTTCCACAAGAAGTACTAAAAATCCCGTCATATTCTTGGAAACATACTGTCCGAAAATCTTCTCGATGGTTTCTCGCTTTTCTGTTGATTCGATCTTAGGGTGGGTCAAGAATTTGGTTAGCTCTTGATTCTGTTCAAATGTTTCCAAAACCCCTTTCGCTTCTTCATAAAGCGCATCTGTTAGGTTTTCTTCCACAGCTAACTCAAATAAAGCCTCACCATAAGTCGTACTTACTAGCTTAGCCATGTCTGATCACCTATCTCCTTCAATGTCTCGTCAACAAGTGCGTTATCAATCGTGGTATCAATCCTTGTAGCAACAACTTTCTCCGCAAGTAAGGATGCAATCTCGATAATCTCGGTCTTGGCTTCATCCATCACCTTCTGCTTTTCAAGCTGTGCTTCAGACTGTGCACGTTCTATAATTCGTGCAGCTTCTTCCTTGGCTTCCGCTACGATTCGTGCTTCCTGAGCCTGGCCCTTCTTACGTGCTTCCACAAGAATTTCCTGCACTTCTTTATTCACATTAATAAGCTTTTCTTCGTATTCTGCTTTACTTGCAAGAGCATCATCCATTGCAAGTTTTGCTGTTTCACGCTCTTCTGTAATTTTTTCTGCACGCTTTTTTAATAAATCCCTTGCAGGATTAAACAGCAGATAGGAGAGGATGAAGAACATTGCAAATACATTGATTGCTGTAATCAGCGTACTAAACAGTAACTGGGCATCCAGCGAAAAAATGTACGTTGATCCATCCAGCAAAGCATAAGTTCCTGGTATCAACTGCTATACCTCCTTTCCTGGTTGTTAAGCATTTTGAAAACATCTTTTCAAGATGTTTCGCTTCACTTCGCGAACTAACGAGTGAACTGTCGAAAACATCTCTTCGAGATGTTTCGCGCCACTTTACGAACTAACGAGTGGGCTGTCGAAAACATCTCTTCGAGATGTTTTCTCCGAAACAATTTTGCCATAAATGGCAAACCGAAATTGCAGGCACTTCGTTTCTGCAATTTCTATTGTTTCTTAATCAAACGGCTTAACGAACATAAGGATGATGGCAGTTACGAAACCATAAAGACCAGTGGTCTCGGCTACGGCCTGTCCAAGTAACATTGTGGAAGTAATATCGGACTTTGCGCCAGGATTACGACCAACTGCTGCAGCACCATGACCAGCTGCAATACCCTGACCAACACCAGGTCCAATACCCGCAATCAGAGCTAAACCAGCACCAACGGCTGACATACCATGTACAAATGCTTCATCTGAAATTCCATTCATCATTGAATTCCTCCTTAAAATAATTAATCTGAAATCTTGTCGTTAATATAAACCATGGTCAGCATACAGAAAACGTAGGTCTGGATTGCTCCAGAGAATACGTCAAAGTAAATATGCATAATACCAGGAATTGGGACAATCTGTATAAACAACGGAAACATTGCATATACCAATCCCATTAAAACCGTACCTGACATTACATTACCAAACAAACGGATGGATAATGACAGAGGCGTTGCCACTTCTGAAATCAGGTTAATCGGGAAAAACAAAGGAATTGGCTCAAATAAAGCCAAGAAATGTTTTCCCTTTTTCTTTTTAATACCATTATAGTGAATCAACACAAACGTAAACAATGCCAATGGTAATGTAACACCATAATCGGCAGTCGGAGCACGAAGTCCGAACAAGCCTCCCAAATTACATATCAAAATAAATAAAAAGATCGATGAAATGTAATTTACGAATCGTTTCGCGTTGGTTCCCATTAGGCCATCCACCATTCCCCCAAGCATATCCGTAATAATTTCCAAAAAATTCTGGAACATACCTGGAGTCGCATCCGGATCTGCTTTCAACAAAACACGATTGGCAATGAGTGCAAATACAATCAAAAAGATCGATACGCAAATCAGCGCCACATGGGTTGTTGTAAGATACACCGTGGTGTCACCAATATGAATCTCCATCAATTTCTTAATCATGAAATCATATTCGGTTTCCGATGATGCGAGGATGAGCGGCAGGCTTCTGGCTGTGTCTAAAACACCACTTCCCACGCTTATACCCTCCTTGATTTAATTTATTAAAAAGTCAGCCCTTATCTCTGACTCTTCAATCGATGTGTCAATGGCTGCATATATGCGCCAACTTTCAGGGATAACAGACCTAGAATGAATGCCATGGGATCCATCACATTGGTCCATATAATAATACCGAGCATTCCAAGAATTACTGCAGCCCGGATGAGCACCCGCTTAATCTGATAGGTTTTGGAAGAATCTTCATCATATAATAAGGATTCCGTAAGACCTAAATACATATGAAACGCCATGCCCATGGCAATGAGAATGCCTATGAAAAAACCTAAAAATACTTGATATTCCTGAAACTTCTCCAATACCCCTTCGTTATACAGGGCACTAGCAGCTTTCATAATCCACCCCTTCAGATAGCAAATGTATAATAATACTCCGCCACAGAACCCAAAAATCATCTGACCAAGCCAGATTTCCACTAAGGTTGGGTGTAGATTACGTAATTGTTTCTGGAAATTCTTCCAAATATTACGATCCTTTTCGGTCATTCTTCTAACCAACTTCCTACAATCCTACTTCTTTCGTCCTACCTCACGTTCCGGTTTCGAAGCTTCCCTGGCTTCTCCATCCGAAGAAAAATAGGTAGTTCTGCGAGTTACTTTGGGTTTTGTCACCGCATCCTGCTCATGATTTTTCAGATACTCTTCCACTACTTCTTCGGGAGGAGTACTTTCTTCCTGTTCCATGGAGGACATGGCCAACTGATAGGCACTTTTTCCGCCACCAAGGATTCCAAGAATCATAAAAATCAGACCAAAATACCCTGTTCCAACTTTTTGATCAATCCAAAGTCCCAGCATTAATAATAAAAATGTGGGAACCAGAACATTGAGCCCAAGTTGCAGGATAAGACTGATATTCTTCAATGCATTATTTTTCTTGCTCATAGTATCCCCATATTTTACTAGACTATGTTCCTATTTTAATACATTTTAAATAATTCGTCTATGTATTTTGTATATTTTTAGCAGGCAAACCCGTAAAAAAAGCCTTTTTCACTTCTGAAAAAGGCCTCTTTGCACAATTACTTTTTATAACCTTGATATTTCTCTGTTTCCATAAGATTCTGCGCATGTGCGATTTCCTCCAGGGTAGGAGGCATCACATCCAAAAGCTTATAAGGAATACCAAGATTTTCCCATTTAAATACTCCCAGGGTATGGTATGGAAGCACTTCGAAACGTTCTACGCTTTCCCCAAGAGTTTCAACAAATTCCTTCAGGCCAATCATATCTTCGTCAATTGCTGTAATTCCAGGTACTAAAACGTAGCGAATCCACATTCTCTTGTGATTTTCAGAAACAAATTTCGCAAAATCCAGAATATTGCTATTGGTACAACCAGTTAGATCCCTGTGCTTTGCATCATTAATTTCCTTAATATCCAATAAGAACAGATCCGTTACTTCCAATAATTCTTTGAATTTGGAAAACATTGGCTCTTCCCTGGTAAAAGGATTGGCAGAGGTATCTAAGCAGGTATTCACGCCCTTCTTCTTACAGATTCGGAATAAATCAATCACAAAATCCAACTGAAGCATGGCCTCACCACCACTTACGGTGATTCCTCCACCCTTACTCCAGTAGAAGTGATATTTGTAGGCATCATCAAACACTTCCTGTGCTGTCCGATCCGTTCCCCCGGTCATGGCCCAGGTTTCAGGATTATGACAATATTTACAACGCATATGGCAACCCTGTAAGAATACGATATAACGTACTCCAGGTCCATCTGCTGCACCGAAGGTTTCAACGGAATGAATATGTCCAATGGCTGATCCAAGTGCACCCATAACTGTTCCCTCCTATAGCATTCACAACATACATTTTCTCTTCTAGCTTCATATGAGGCCAGAAGAATTGTTCTTTTTTTAATACATTTGTATAAAAAGAGGGGGCAATTCCTTGCCCCCTCCCAAAATTTTAAATTCGCATCACTTCATCAAGTAACGAATTACAACTTCTCATGGAATGTTCTAGAGATAACGTCTCTCTGCTGTTCCTTCGTTAAGTCGATGAACTTAACTGCGTAACCAGATACACGGATGGTGAAGTTAGCATATTCTGGCTTTTCTGGATGCTCCATAGCATCAAGTAACTTGTCCTTACCGAATACGTTAACGTTAAGGTGATGAGCACCCTGTACGAAGTATCCGTCAAGTACATTAACAAGGTTATCAACTCTTTCACCCTCGTTATGTCCAAGAGCGTCTGGGTTCATGGTCTGGGTATTAGAAATACC
>JAILGS010000072.1 GCA_024696615.1 Lachnospiraceae bacterium | reverse complement strand
ATGCTGGGACAAAAAGGTCTGATTTAAACATCTGCCATAAATGGTGGTTCCCACATACACAATGGGAGTGATCACCGAACAGTACAGAAGATATAACACCACGCTTACACCCACCGGATGTACAAATGTTACCGATACTTGGGATTTCGCCCGCACAGCCCCATATAATAAAATCATTCCCATGGTTAAGTAGATGGGAATCATGGATGCTTTATGGAATGTGGCAATCATTTGCGTAGAAAGCACAATGGCATCCTTAATGGCAAGGAAGGGATTGTTTCCAAGCAGTCCATCCCCACGAAGGAGATTTCCAGGACATAGCACATTAATTCCAAGTCCCACCACACTGCAACAGACAGGGATGAAAAATTTAAAGTCATAGGTCTTTTTCTCGGCACCAAAGCGGCCTACCAGCCAAAGAACCACCGCTTCCACAATCACAACTTCCGGATTTAACAGACCCGTAAGGAGATTTCCAAGTCCCACACAAAAACTAAGAATGGATCCAAGGATGAGGGAAATCTTGGACTTCTTTACCAGATAATACACTAAGAAGGCCTGGGATAATAAAAATACCCCATAAAAGAAGGTATAATTAATACCTCCCACCCACCAGGAATATCCTTCTTTAATAAAAGGAAACATTTCCAATAAGATCAAAGTTAATAAAGCAAGTACTGCCAGTACTTCACTCTTTCGATATTTTCCAAGACAACGAAGTACCACCCAGAAGAAGCTATATGCACCAAGAAGTAACATTCCCACAATGATACTGAAGGTGAGGCAATAATATTTTTCTCCAAAAACACTTGGGGGAATACTTCCGATGGTCATGCTTAAAAAGCATCCATCCCAGGTCTTATAGATAAATACACCACGATCCCAGGCAGCTACCAAAGTTTTCCACACACTATGCGTATCCACCCATTCCCCATGCACGGGGAAGGACATCCACCAATCGTCCTGATTGGTATGGGCATACCAGGAAAGTCGCCAGATCGGATAGATTTGATATAACACATAAGCCCACAGGACTGTACATAACACTCCCATGAGGGAGATTTTTTCTTTCATCCAAGTACTTACTTGTCTCATGCTTTTTCCCACTTTCTATTCTTCCCTCAGAATAATCTCTTCTTTTCCATAATAATCACATAACACATCCAACATATCCTCAGAAAATTCAAAGATATATGGAATTCCATAGATGGGGGAAATCTCCACTACGGAAATATTCGGATTCTCATAGAGTGCAAAGCGAGCATCCAACTGTTCATCAAAGGCTTGCGCCTCCCCACTCTCTAAGGAGAGTTTGGCATAATTGGTATCAAAACTTTCCGGATGAAGGAAACTTACTCCCAAAGAAAGGAAGAAAGCCAGAGTAAAGCATACTCCAAGGCACTGTTTTCCCCGGGATAATAATCTTACTTTTAGTAACCATCCCTTCAGCCAACCGCCAAGATAGAGGCTGGTAGCAACTAACTGCATTAACCAGAAGAAATAAGAAATATTTAAACAACGCCAATAATAGCTACTACCCGAATATACCACCGGAGTAAAAACTCCGCAATAAATCAGATAACATAAAAGCCCGAATACCAAAGGATGGGAATACTTCTTTTCGCTCTTTCCACAAACCATGGCAAGGATGCATCCCAGACAAAGCATCAGCATCCATGGTCCCATGGCAGTACGATAAAAATAAGAATAAAAGGAAGTAGAATCCTTGATGGTGGTTCCAATAGCACCTAGAATCGAATGGGAAAATAAATCCTCCCCACCACGATGAAGATTTCCCGGAGCTAACATATTAATTCCTAAGGAAAGAGTGGCCATGAACCAATAAAGACTAAAACGTAGGGAATGAATTATCGTTTTCAAGGAAATTTTTTCATTCCCACGACTTTGATAGATTCCCCACAATTCTGAAACCATCCCAAGTCCTAGCACCATAAAATTTCCAAGAGCCGTTAAAAGATTGCCAAGACTTAATATAAAGGCTAGGAAGGCAATACATACCTTGGACCACAGGCTTTTCTTCTTGTGATCATAGGCAAGGAGTGCAATTTCCAATAAAAAGATTCCGGTAAAAAAGGTATAATTAATGGCTCCGGCCCACCAGTAATAGGCATCACTAATGGATGGGGTCATGGTAAAAGCAAGAAGTAATACCACGGGACTTAATACCCATACCCATATTCCAGAAAGTTCCAAAAGATTGCGACTTACCGAATAAAGGCAGAGTAAGATACATAATCCAAAAAAGACCACATGAAAATAATAGGTAAAAGAATAATAATTTTCTGAAAAAACTCCGGGCATTAAAGAGGTAAGACACATGCTAAGAAAGCAGCCATCGTGTCCAACATAGGAGGTAACCCCCACATTCCATGCAGCCCCCAGGGTACTTAGAATCGAATGGGTTTCTTCCCAGGTTAAATGCACATCCACCGACATCCAGATATCATCCAGGGTGGAATGATTATATTGGGACATCTCCCACAATGGGTCACATTTCCATAATAAAAAAGACCATAAAACGATCGCACCCACCACCAGGAATGCCAAACCTATGCCTTTTTTTACTCTGCCCTCTTCCATCTTGTTATTATGACTCCTTTACCTTTTGGTTTTCACTTAGAGAAAGAAAAAGGTCTTCCTATTTAGGAAGACCTCATCTTTATCTTATGTACAATACTAATTAGTCAACAGCTACGATCTGCTTCTTGTTGTAGTAACCACAAGCCTTGCAAACCTGATGAGGCATTACTAATGCACCACAAGCTGGATTAGAGCACTTTACAAGATTAGGAACGCTCATCTTCCAATTAGCTCTTCTCTTATCTCTTCTAGCCTTAGAAGACTTATTCTTTGGACAAATTGACATATCTACACCTCCTTATGTCTCCTCAATATTTCAAGCATCCTCTGACGAGGACCGTAATTCTCTCGAATTCGCTCACGACGATTCGTTCGAATTCATCGCATTCTTAAAAATATCCTGGATTGCAGCCATTCTTGGATCCAATACGACGCGGTCGCATCCACAATCACCCAGATTCAAATTCGCACCACACTTTAAGCAAAGTCCCTTGCAATCTTCTTTACAAAGTACACGGTAAGGAAGATTCATTAGGATCTCCGAAAGTGCCATGGCATCCAAATCTAAATGATATCCATCCACATAGCTCATATCCTCAAGCTGGTCATCGATATGCTCTTCGTCGGCCTTTCCTTCAAAATCCAGTTCTCGCTCCAACTGAAATTCGACCTGGGTCGCCACATCCTGTAAGCATCTGCCGCAAGGAATGTGAAGCACGATTCTACCCTCACTTTCCACCAAATACTTTTTGGTACCAGTGGTAATGACACGGACGTTTAATGGGTCACTGGATATTACCGGATAAACCGCACCCTGACTCTCAACAGTTTCCATGGATAAAGTAGCCTGATAAGTCTTCTCACGAACCTTACCAGTAACAAGCTCTGTCAAATCTAATAGCATAAATATAACTCCTTATGCCTGGTACGAAGTCAGCCCATAGGCATACATACTGTCCTTCGCACACTTTTACAAGTATACACACAAGATTTTGTGTTGTCAACAACTTTTTAATACTTTTTTACTTTGCTAATGCTAAGGTATCACGTGCGATCGCAAGCTCTTCGTTGGTAGGAAGAACAACAACCTTAACCTTGGAGTCATCGGAAGAAATTAAAGTAGTCTCACCATGAGCGCCATTATTCTTAGCGTCATCGATCTTTACTCCAAGATATCCGAAGTAGTTCATTACCATACGACGAATATCTGCATTATTCTCACCAACACCTGCAGTAAATGCAATGGCATCCACACCATTCATTGCTGCAACGTAGGAACCGATGTACTTAGCAACACGATATGCATATGCTTCTAAGGTATCGCAAGCAACCTTATTTCCCTTACCAACTTCTGCAAGAAGATCTCTAAAGTCCGAAGAAATTCCAGACATACCAAGAATACCGGACTTCTTATTTAAGATATTTAACATCTCAGAGATGGAAAGGTTCTCATGGTTACATAAGAACTCAAGGATTGCTGGATCTAAATCACCGGAACGAGTTCCCATGATTAAACCTTCCAATGGAGTAAGTCCCATGGAAGTATCCACACACTTACCACCGATGGATGCGGAAATAGAAGCACCATTACCAAGATGGCATACAATTACCTTCGCCTGATCCTTATCAAGACCTGCGAACTTAATGGTCTCGCCGGATACGAACATATGGCTGGTTCCGTGGAAACCATATCTTCTAATATGATACTTCTCATAATACTCTCTAGGAATTGCATAAAGATAAGCCTTAGGCTCCATGGTTCCGCCAAATGCGGTATCCCATACAGCAACATTCACCTTACCTGGCATAGCAGCTTCTGCAGCTTCAATACCGATTAAGTTAGCTGGATTATGTAAAGGTCCAAGGTCGAAGCACTCACGGATAACCTTCTTAACATCCTCTGTTACAACACAGGACTCCTTATACTTCTCACCTGCATGAAGTACACGATGACCAATTGCACCGATTTCATCCGTAGAAGCAATCACACCATGTGCTGGATCTACTAAAGCGTCAAGTACAAGCTTCACTGCTACATTATGATCTGGAATAGAAGTCTCAAGAACGAACTTATCCTTGCCAGTTGGCTTATGGGTTAAAGAAGCACCTTCAATACCGATACGTTCAACTAAACCCTTAGCAATAACGCTCTCATCCTCCATATTAATTAACTGGTACTTTAAAGAAGAAGAACCACAGTTTAATACTAAAATATTCATTACTAATCTCCTATATCTGATATTCTACAAAACTATGGAAGGCAATTGCTTGCCTTCCAACAATCAACGAAAGAATAATTACTTAGAAGCCTTGGCATTCTGTGCCTGAACTGCTGTTAATGCAACCGTACCAACGATATCCTCTGCATAGCAGCCACGAGAAAGATCATTCACTGGCATGGAAAGACCCTGAAGAACTGGGCCATAAGCCTCAGCCTTAGCAAGTCTCTGAACTAACTTATAACCGATATTACCTGCCTCTAAGGATGGGAATACTAAAGTATTAGCCTGACCTGCAACAGCAGAACCTGGAGCCTTTAATTCTCCAACTTCCTTAACTAATGCAGCATCTAACTGAAGTTCACCATCTAATAATACATTAGGATACTTCTCATGAGCAATGGCAACAGCATCTGCAACCTTCGTTACATCATCATGCTTTGCAGAACCCTTGGAAGAATAAGAAAGCATAGCAACCTTAGCCTGCTTTCCAACAAAAGTCTCGAAGGACTCAGCGGAAAGAGCAGCAATCTCTGCAAGCTTCTCAGAATCAAGATCTGTATTAACTGCACAGTCAGCGAATACAAATAAACCATTCTCTCCAAGATCACAATTAGGAACTTCCATTAAGAAGAAACCGGATACGGAAGAAATTCCTGGCTTGGTCTTTAATAACTGAAGTGCTGGACGAATGGTATTACCAGTGGAATGGCAAGCACCAGAAACAGCACCATCTGCATCACCACACTTTACCATAAGGCAAGCATAGTACATATAATCCTTCTCCATCTGCTCCTTAGCAATCTCTGGAGTAACACCCTTCTTAGAACGTAATTCTACGAACTTATCAATATACTTCTGCTTATTTGGATCATTAAATGGATCTACAATGGTAGCTCCGGTTAAATCAAAACCTGCACCATTGGTTGCAATCTCTTCTGGAGTACCGATAATTACAAGATTCGCAAGATCCTCCTTTAAAATCTGTTCTGCTGCAGCAAATGTTCTCTTGTCCATGGACTCTGGAAGAACGATTGTCTGCTTGTCAGCCTTAGCCTTAGCTTTGATTGAATCAATAAATCCCATCTTAAAAAATCCTCCTTAATTTTAAAAAACGTGTCTTTTCTGACACACAGCATAATTCGATTATAATAAAAAATAAGGTGCAAAACAAGTTATTGCACCTTACTTTTTTCATCGTATGTTAAAAAATACAATTTGTATACAAGAGTCAAGACTCGCTCGCGAGTCTTGCGCGCCGGATTCGGGTCTGCTTCAGCAGACAAATTTCTATCCGAATCCGTGCGCATCCTCGCGGAGCGTTTAACTCAGTCGGAGATTGTACTCCGACTGAGTTAAAAAGACTTGGAACATACTACCGACTCATGCTTTTTTAATTGGAATAAAATCGATAGAGCATCCGTTACGGATTTTAATTTTAATACGGTGGTAGAACCGGTATAAATAATGGGAAGTTCCACTGCTTTTCGATTTCTGCAATAAAACCGCATCTCCGTCTGATACATATGACCCCTGGATAAGAACTTACTTAAATCCATCTCCTGTAATACCTCCGAACGAAAAGCCTCATATCCACTGGTCATATCCATAAGCTTCGTTCCTAATACCACATTGGCAAGAATGGTTCCGCCACGGCTAATAAAACGACGGTACAATGGAAGATTCTCCACTGCTCCCTCCTTCATATACCGGGAACCCCAGACACATTCATATCCTTCCGATAATTTCTCAATAAATCTTGGAATATCCTTGGGATTATGACTTCCTCCCGCATCCATTTCAATAATAAAATCCGCACCTTCCTGAATCGCCACTTGAAATCCATAAAGATAACAGGTTGCAACTCCCTTGGCATCCTGATAGAACACCAAATGAAGCTTCTCATATTGATTCTGGAGATTTCGAATAATCTCCTCCGTACGATCCTTCGAATAGCGATCGATGATGATATAAAGGTGAAGATCCCAATCCTTGAAAGCCATAATTTCCTTAATGCTCTGTTCAATGGTGGACTCTTCATTAGCGGCCGGCATGACCACTGCATATTTTGCCATAATTTCAACCCTACTTTTATTATACTATTTCTTTCCCAGTACCAAAGCCTGGAAAACATCGCCCCGCTCTTCGAAATTCTTAAAAATTCCATAACTTGCAGCAGCTGGCGATAAGACACAGGACGTTCCTCGTGGGGTCACTTCTCTGGCATAGGCCACAGCCTCTTCCAAAGTCTTCACCAGATGAAGTCGCTCCGGACGTTTAAAGTCCGTTCCAGAAATCTCGTCATAAATACGTTTTCCCGTATCCGCCATAAGGACAATATGTGCCACACGATCCTGGGACAGATAGGAAATCAATTCCTGATAATCAATGCCCCGGTCCATACCACCGATCAAAATCGTGGTCACATCCTTCACGGACCGCAATGCGGAAATTGTCGTATCACAGATGGTGGAAATCGAATCGTCATAGTACTTAATTCCATCCACCACGCCCACAAACTGTAACCGATGTGGCAGCGTTTCGTAGGTACGAAGCCCACTTACAAATGTATCATGAGAAAGTCCATATCCCATGCATACCGCATATGCAAATGCGATATTAAAATAATTATGCTCGCCTAATAAAGCAATCTCATCCACTGGGATTTCAAACTCTTCCCGCTCGAGTCCACGCTGCATCACCAGACGATTCTCGCGAATGGTTACATAGGCCACTGGAGAACCATAGGAATTCGGATTCTCATCCTCGGATAATACCACCCGATATCGTTCATCCACTAACATTCCTTCGGGAATATTGGCAATATTGCCATAGCCAATGGATATGATTTCTGAAGCACAGTCTTCCTTCTTTGGTAACATTTGCTCATTAATAAGGAGAATGTCCCCCGGTTTTTGATACCGATAAATATTCTCCTTGGCACGGACATAACCCGCCATATTCTCATAATGATCCAGATGTTCCTCATGAATATTTAAGTAACAGGCAATATGTGGGGAAACCTGCATAAATTCCAGCATATGGGAGGAGAGTTCGAAGACGATCACCGTATCCTTCTTAATCTGCTTCACCACATCAAAGGCTGGAATTCCAATATTTCCCGCCAGTACCACATCATGTCCCGCATTCTTTAAGATATGATAAATCAAAGTGGTGGTGGTACTCTTTCCCTTCGTTCCCGTAATACCAATAATTCGGTCCCGGTAAGCGGCAAAGAAAATATCCACCTGGGAATATAATTTGTGAGCAGCAATGAGACGTTTCTCCTGCTCCTTATCCTCAAAAACAATTCCCGGACTCTTAATGATCACATCAAAATCATCCAAGCACTGCTGATAGGTCTCACCCGTAAATAAAATCACATTGGGATCATCCACTTCCACCTGGTTTCGGTCCGCCACAGCAATCATGCCATAGCCCCCCACTTCTTCCCGCAGCATACGCAGAGTGGACTTGCCCTCCCTGCCATAGCCAAGTAAAACCACCAGACGATTCTCCACAATACTACGCAACAATGTCTTCATGTTTACTCCTTATAGACGCGAGTCACCCGGTTGGTAATCACACATGGGAGTTCATAATTAAAGCTTCCTGCAAGCTCGGACACTTCTTCCATGGTCAGTTCATTCTCGCCCTGCTTACCAACTAATACAACCTCGTCTTCCACTTTTACGTCCGGAATATCCGTAACATCCACCATCATCTGATCCATACAGATGCGGCCGATAATCTTAGCGTACTGGCCATGGATCAGCACTCTTCCTAAATTGGAAAGGCTTCTTGGATAACCATCCGCATAACCTACGGAAAGGGTTGCGATCATGGTTGGTGCCTGGGTAATATAGGTTGCGCCATAACTTACACCATGTCCTGGCTGCACTAACTTCACATCCACCACATGACTCTTCCAGGTCATTACAGGGGTCAGCTTCACCTCATCCTGACGTACTTCCTTGGAAGGATATAATCCATATAAAATAATTCCGGCCCGCACCATCTTAAAGCGATGGTCATCGAATTCAATAATACCTGCGGAATTGCACAAATGCTTTCGTGGGATTTCCACTCCTTCCGCTGCTAAACGTCCTACAAACCAATCATAACTCTCTTTCTGCATATTGGTATAGGCCTTGTTACTCATATCCGCACAGGAGAAATGGGAGAACATTCCTTCCATTTCAATTCCAGGCAACTGGCTGATCTTAACCACTTCTGCCACGGATTCCGAATTCATGACAAAACCGATTCGAGTCATACCAGTATCTAACGCAATATGGAACTTCGCAGGCTTTCCAGGCTGCAATGCCAAAGCCTGATCGGAAAGACTTTTAGCTTCCTCGTAATTGGTAATGGTAACAATAATATCATTGGCCATGGCTTCTTCATACTGGGATGGAGAAATATAGCCTAATAACATAATTGGAAGCTTAATTCCATGCTCCCTTAACTCCAAGGCTTCCTCCAAGGTAGCCACAGCAAAATACTGTACTTTCTCCTCCAGACGATGAGCAAATTGTACTGCTCCATGTCCATAGGCATTGGCTTTAATCACTGCAAGAATATCCACTCGTTCTCCAACTTTTGCCCGAATTGCATCAATATTGGAATCTAAGGCCTTTAAATCAATCTCGGCCCAACATCTGTAATACTTTGTTTCTTTCATATCGCATCGCCTCGACTTCCCATGATATTCCCCCAACGTGGTTCTTAATTATGACTCATTTCATAATTAACTTATAACTAGATAATTATAGCACACCCCCACCATGCCCTCAAGAGATTCCATGGCAAATCCCATCCCCCCCTCCCGACCAGCACCAAGAATTTCCTTCTTTTTGGGGATTGTATCTTGAAAGGCGCAACATAAAAGAATATAATTTCATAATAATATAATAATATAGGGGGTTAAAACCATGCATGTATATAAAGCATACCCCGGTGGAAAATTTAAAGTCCTAACATTAAGCTATGATGATGGAAAATTTTCAGACCGACGCTTGGTAGAGATGTTTAATCAATATGGTTTAAAAGCGACCTTTAATTTAAATGGCGGCATTCGGGATCAGGTACGAATTCCCATGGAAGAATGGAAAGAATTGTATGCGGGACATGAAATTGCAAGCCACAGTCTGACCCATCCAACCATTGCAAGATGCAGTACTTCAGAGATTGTATCAGAATTAGTAGAGGATCGCCTGGCTTTGGAGAAGATTTTTGATACTCCCATTCTTGGTCATGCATTTCCTAATGGCTCCTCTTCCGCCGAAGTACGCCAGATATTAAAAGACCTTGGATTCTTATATGGAAGAACCATCACCGACTCCTACTGTCTGGTTCGTGCCACGGAATATGCCAAGCAGGTGGATAAAAATCAGATTCCTGTAGTTGGAGAAATTACCGGTTTTGAATTCCCGGAAGATTTTTATGCATGGAATCCAACCTGTCATCATAATCATGATTTATTAGGTTATGGAAAGAAGTTTTTAGAATTAACCAAAAAACAGTACACCTATCTCTTCTATGTCTGGGGTCATTCCTATGAATTTGATCGGGACAATAATTGGGATATGATGGAAGAATTTTGTAAGATGGTATCCCACCGGGATGATATCTGGTATGCTACCAATCTTGAGATTGTTCAGTATGAAGAAGCATTTCGTCGTTTAATCTTTACCATGGATCACCATCAAGTGGTGAATCCGAATGCTTGTAGTGTATGGTTGTCCGTAGATGACGGAAATCGTATCGTGGAAGTTCCAGGAGGAGCCACCGTTAATTTATTTTAACCAAGATCCAATGGATTCCATATCAAAAAATCCCGTTCTTTTGGTGGGCCAAAAGAGCGGGATTTTTTTAATCATTATAATGATTCAATTCTTTTATGGATTAGTATAAAGAACCCATTAATCCAACGAGTGCAGTCATAACTTCATCAAGACTCATTGTATCAGCAGGTACAACATATTCTGGATTCTCAACCTTAGAACTATTTATACCAAACTTCATGTTAACGGTATCAGATCCTTCGGTAACAGATCCATCACCGGAAAGAACAAGAACCTTATTAGCAACATTGATGTTAGCATTCACCTTAAAGGTCATGCTGCCTAAAGATGAATCGTAGTTTTCTACAGCATTCTTTAATGTATCATTTAAACCAACGAATTCGTTACGAAGTTCATCAACAACCTCAGTAGAATAATTATCGATTGCAGCTAAACCATCACATAATTCATTACCATAAGCCTCTACATCCATAGAAGCAACTGCCTCTAATAAGAGCTTCGTATTCTTCTCATTTAAAGAAAGAACTAAGGTAGTATTATCGAACTGTACTGCACCGTCAATATTCTTTGTTGCAAGCTCATCTAAGAACTTACCACCAACAGATGCTACAACTTCGTTCTCCTTAGCAGTAATTGCTGGATCGATTACGATCTCATCACCAAGCTGTCCGGCAATATCAAGACCTTCTAAACTAGAGGTATCAAGACCGTAAGCAGTCATTACTCTCTTTAAGTCATCAATGTTGAACTTTACAACATCCTTAGAAAGACCAAGGTAAGATGCAATCATACCAAACTGTGGATCAATATTTTCAGCAAAATCAAAAATCTGTCCAAGATCAATATAATATGTTAAGCCATCAGAAAGATCCATATACATGGTCGTTACAGGAGTTAAATCCTTAACGGAAACACCTTCCATATTCAGCTTAGCAGAGATATCTAGCTTTACACTTGAGTCAGTATTCTCAAGCATATCCATACCTAAACCAAAAGACTCCCCATCCATGTCATAATCCATGGTCATGTTGATCGAATTAACATCAACAGCAGCAAAATTTTCCATTAACTGAGTACCAGCGCTCTTAGCTTCCTTCTTAGCGCCACAAGCAGCCATGGAAAGTACCATTGTAAGCATTAATACAACGGCCATCAACTTCTTTTTCATATGATTTCTCCCTTTAAAAAATAAAATATACGATTGGAACATCCAATCTATAAAAAAAAGGCATCTGCACCACAGAAGCCTTCTCTTTACTCAAGTATAATAAACAAGTAAATTAGAATAAGCCCGTACGTCCTGCCTGCTTTCCATCAGCAACAAAATAAATTGCATTCTCTTCAGGCTTTACATAAATATTAATCTGCGAAACAGGTTCCTTCTTACCACGATTAGCTTCAGCCTTAGCCTTCTCAACAATCTCATTGTAGTTAATCTGATTTCCAGCAAATTCTACAAATAACTGTACTGCATCATTGCCCTTCTCTGCTGCAGTCTTAGTTGTAGCCTTCTTGGTTGTGGATGTCTTCTTAGCTGTTGTAGCCTTCTTCGTTGTTGCAGCCTTCTTAGGAGCAGCAGCTTTCTTAGGAGCAGCCTTCTTAGGAGCAGCAACCTTCGCTTCTTCCTTTACTTCTGCCTTAACAACATCCGTCTTCTTAACATCTGCCATTTTTTTCACCTCGTTATAAAGATATTACATTGTAAAATAAACTAACAACAACTGTATTATATCGAAAAAAAACATGCAATGCAATATATGAATCATTGAAAAATGCCGAAAATTCAATGATTTTTGCCGATAAATTAAGTCAAAATCAACAATTTAGGGATGCTAACCAATTTTGTTCATCCAAAGTCAAACCATCTTTCAGATGCTCCAACACTTGTTCCATATAGTCTTTTAGCCACTTTTCCTCCTGTGCGGATAATAGGGAATGATCCACTAAATCCATCTCGATCGGAGCCCAGGTAAGTGGTTCGAATCCTAAGAATTCTCCATATTCATTCTTGGATAACGAAACGCATAATAATTCATTTTCAATGCGGATTCCGTAAGCTCCTTCCACATAGACTCCGGGTTCATCCGTGGTAATCATTCCGGGAACGATGGGAACATCCTCTCCATGAAGTGGCGTTTCCTTATATCGAAAAGCATTGGGTCCTTCGTGAACCCCCAGTAAATGTCCCACTCCATGACCGGTACCACAACGATAATCCATGCACTCGCTCCATAACGGACCACGGGCAAGAATATCTAAATTACGGCCGCCGACGCCTCGCAAAAACCTGGCATTCATCAGTGCCAAAAATCCTTTTAACGTCACGGTATAGTGATGTATTTCTTCCTCGCTACATGGACCCAGCGCAATGGTTCTTGTAATATCCGTGGTTCCTTCGAGATACTGTCCTCCGGAATCCACAAGTAACATATGCTCGGGACGAAGAAATACTTCTTCGCTTCTTTGATATGGATTATAATGCATCAGTGCTGCATTCTCCCCATACGCACTAATCGTTGTAAAACTTGGCTCAATATACTGGCCCTGTGCCTTTCGTAATTCTTCTAATACATTGGCCACGGAAACCTCCGTCAGGGAGGAATTGGTACGAATTTCCTTCTTCAGCCAGTGAATGAATTTCGTTACTGCAAGACCATCCTTCTTATGGGCAATCCTGGTATTTTTTATTTCCACCTCATTCTTAATGGCTTTCCATAAATAGGTTGGATTGGTGTAATCTAAAAGAACACAGGAATTCTTCGTAAGTAGGGAATAGATTTCATAATTAATTCGATTCTCATCCACCATTACGGATTGATTTTTTAATTCCTTCACATCCTGATAAAAAGAGTTATATTCCTTCCAGGTAATACCCTCCGTCTTTAAATACGCTTCCAGTTCTTGCGATAACTTCTCCCCATCCACATAGAGTGTGGCGCTCTTTCCTGTAATCATCATATAGGAAAGAACCATGGGATTATAGGCAATATCATTTCCTCGAATATTACATAGATAGGCAATATCATCCAGGGTAGTAAGAATCTGTACCTCTCCATGAACCTCTTTTAGTTTCTCTTGAAGCCGTGTAATCTTCTCCTTAGCAGAAACTCCCGTATAGGCAAGTGGGTAACAAAACGCAGGTTCCTTAGGAAGGGCTGGGCGGTCTTCCCATAATTCATTCACTAAATCCACGCCCACCAGTTTCTGATGTAATCCCTCTAAGTCCAATCCATCTTTCGCAGAGATGGTGGTAAAGTCCCCGGCAATGGCAAGGCCCTTTGATACTTTCTGAATGTAGGAAAGAAGATCCATGGTTTCCGGATCCTGTTGTTTCATTAAATCGATGGAGCTGCCGTCTAGTTCCTTCTCGGCCTGAATATAATACCGTCCATCCGTATATAATCCTGCTTCTTCCACTCCCACCACAAGGATTCCTGCAGATCCTGTAAAACCGGAAATCCACTTTCTTGCTTCATAGTAACTGGCTGGATATTCGGATGCATGATCATCCGAGGAAGTAATCAGATATGCTCCGATTCCTCTCTCCTTCATTCGATCTCGTAATAATGCAACGCGCTTTGCATAGATGGACATTGGTAAGCTCCTTCCCTTTTTTATGACATTTGCTAAGAAAGTACGATATTATTTTCCTTTTCCTTCCTGCGAAGGAGATCATAATCTTCTAATTCCATGCCAAGATCAATATAAAGATCCTGCTTTGGATGTGGACAGGAGTCCATGGAATTTCCCTTGGCATCTTCGATCGCCCGTACGATTACTTCACAATTTCTTCCGTCCGGCTTCATCACTTCCAGTGTTTCACCCACGGAGAATTTATTGCGCTGTTCGATATGATACATCCCCTTCTCATTGGTTCCTGTCACCATACCGAGATAGGTATAGCCCCGAATATAGGTATTGCTATCATAAATCTGTGTATCTTCATTGGGTTTTCCAAAGAAAAATCCCGTGGTGTACTGACGATAGGTACATTTGGTGATTTCATCCCGGTAATATGGAAGATTGGCCTCATAAAGAGCAGGATCCTTACAATAATCATCAATGGCTTTGCGATAGGTACGAGCAACGGTTGCCACATAAAGGGCGGTCTTCATACGACCTTCGATTTTAAAACTATCAATTCCCGCTTCGATTAATTCCGGAATATGCTCAATCATGCATAAATCCTTGGAATTAAAGATATAAGTTCCCCGGTCATTTTCAAAGACTGGGAAATATTCTCCCGGACGTTTTTCCTCTTCTAAGTAGAATCCCTCTTCCATCATTGGGAATTCATCCAAGCCCTCTTCCTTGGCCTTTTTCTGCTCCGTTAAAGTATACTTCCAACGACATGGATGGGTACAAGCCCCCTGATTCGCATCCCGTCCTGTAAGGAAGGAACTGATCAGACAACGACCGGAATAGGAAATACACATCGCTCCATGGATAAAGGTTTCAATCTCACAATCCTCTGGAATATGTGCCCGAATTTCCTTAATCTCTGCTAAGGACAATTCTCTTGCGGTAACAATACGCTTTGCTCCCAGTCCATACCAGAACTGGAAGGTTCCATAATTACAGTTATTGGCCTGGGTACTTACATGAAGATCCATCACATCCGCAAGAATCTCCTTGGCAATCATAAAGATGGCTGGGTCGGAAATAATCACCGCATCCGGACCAAGTTCCCGTAATTCCTTAAAATATTCCCGCACACCTTCTAAATCCTTATTATGGGCAATAATATTGGAGGTTACATATACTTTCACCTGATGAGCATGGGCAAATGCAATTCCTTCCTTCATCTCATCATGGGAAAAATTCTTCGCACCAGCTCTTAATCCAAATGCTTCTCCACCGATATAGACTGCATTGGCTCCATAATTCACTGCAGCTTTTAATACTTCCAGACTGCTTGCTGGAATCAATAATTCAACTGGTCTCATCTTAACACTCCTATTTCTTCACATTATTTCTTCACTGACATGGTAATTCCATCCCCGATTGGAACAATGCTAGTTACTAAATCTTCCCGATGGGTAAGTTCATAGATATATTCCCGCATTCTTGCATGGATGGTACGATTACGACGAACCACTCCATACTTGGACTCAATAATATCCCCTTCCTGTAATACATTATCGGATACCAACAATCCGCCCTTTTTTAATAAGCGCATCAAATGTGGCAGATAATGAATATACTGGGCTTTCGCCGCATCCATAAAGATGAAATCATAGACTTCCTCCCCTGGAAGATTTGCCAAAATTTCCATGGCATCCCCTTCTAAAAGGGTTATTTGATCTTCCACGCCGGCTCTTGAAAAATTGGCTCTCGCAATAGGAATTCTTTTTTCATAATTTTCAATGGTGGTAATATGACTTTCGGAAGGTAAATTTTGGGCCATAAGAATAGATGAGTAGCCAACTGCAGTACCAACCTCCAAAACCTGAGAAGGTTTTGTTAAGGCCATGATTACCTTGAGCAGGCTACCCATCTCCTGACGGATGATTGGAACGAAGTCCGCAAGGGCTTCCTTCTCAATCAACTCCAATATTTCACTGTCTCCCGTATCGAACGAATTGATAAATGCCACCATACGTTCATCTACGATCACTTTGCTTCCCCACTTTCTTCGCTAGGTTGTTCTTTCGTACACATCACTTCGATCATCTTCGTTGGAGTCATGGAGGTACTAAGAATATAGGTACCAGGAATAATATCCTCTTCACTTTCAGAAAGCTTTAACTGTACCAAAAATACATAACGATTTTCAATTAATTTCGCTTCCTCTAAAACCTTGGCAATTTCCATGGCGGATGGACTCTTTGGAATGGTCACGGAATAATTTTTCGCTTCTTCCTCCGTGGTCATTGCCTCTTCTGCAAAGATTGCTTTACCAAATTCATAAGCCATTCCAGCGCCACGATACGTAAAACTAATTAATACCGCAAGCACAATCACATTAATGGAAATATTAATGATCGTACGAACAATATTTCCAATGGTTCTTGAATTGTTCTTTTTCTTTCCCGTAGCCATAATGCCTCCATCCAAGATTGAAATTTATAAAAAATCCAATTCTAAATCAATATCTTCCACCAGGGTTCGTTCCACATCCTGCATCATACGACATACGCCGATTTCACAACGCAGGAAATTCAGTGCCACTTCATTGGTACGAAGATATGCATATTGCTGATCCACAGCCTTATTCTCATTATAGATATCACTATTGGCAGAATTTTGCAATTCAAAGGAGCGCTTGCGCACTTCATTAATTGCCTGGTATAACTGAGGATTTTTCTTCACTTCAGCCATTGCACGAAGATAATTCTGATATTCTTCACTTTCAAGAATTGCCTTCGCCAGTTCCTCTGCTAATTCATCCACTCTGCTCATAGGCTCACCTCGCTTTTTGGTATGTTGAGGTTTACATTTCCACATCCTGAATAATGGTCAGGATAATTGGTGCTCGACGAAGGTTCTTCCACATGAAATCATTTAAGGTATCCTTCACAACACCCTTTAACTTGCCCCAATCCGTAATTCCCTTATCCAAGGTGGACTGTACTGCAAGTTCCACTTCCGTCTTAGCACTATCTAAGAGATCTTCGGATTCACGAACATACACAAAGCCCCTTGTTACTAAATCCGGTCCTGCTAATAATTCACCAGTATTCTTATCCAAAGTCATGGCAACAATAATAATACCATTTTCTGCTAAGGCCTGTCGATCTCGAAGGACGATATTACCCACATCACCCACACCAAGACCATCCACTAATACTGCTCCGGTTGGTACAGTTCCATTGATCTTAGCAGAATCCGCATCAATTTCTAATACGGAACCATTCTTTAAGATTACCACATTCTCTTCTGGCACACCCATGCTCATGGCAATGGATGCATTGGCCTGAAGATGACGGTACTCACCATGCACTGGGATGGCAAACTTTGGTCGAATTAATGCATAGATTAACTTTAATTCTTCCTGACAGGCATGTCCGGATACATGGGTATCCTGGAAAATCACCTTAGCTCCCTTTATGGCCAGTTCATTGATCACCTTGGATACGGACTTCTCATTACCAGGAATTGGAGTCGAACTAAAGACCACGGTATCTCCTGGATGAATGGTTACTTTTCGATGAATATTGGCTGCCATACGGGATAAGGATGCCATGGATTCTCCCTGGCTACCCGTGGTCACAAGTACCAGCTGCTCGTCCGTATAATTCTTCATCAAATCTAAATCAATAATGGTTCCTTCCGGATAGGAAATATATCCTAATTCCGAAGCCACATTAATGATATTCACCATACTACGACCATCGATGACCACCTTACGACCATATTTGATGGCGGAATTAATAATCTGCTGAACTCGATCCACATTGGATGCAAAGGTTGCAATAATGATTCGAGAATCCCGATGATCATTAAAGATGGTATCAAATGTTTTTCCCACCGTGCTTTCTGACATGGTAAAGCCAGGCTTGGTAGCATTGGTGGAGTCACTCATCAGAGCAAGCACACCCTTCTTGCCAATCTCACCAAGACGCTGTAAGTCAATCGGTGCGCCATATACCGGGGTATAATCCACTTTAAAATCTCCCGTATGAACAATGGTTCCTACCGGAGTGTAGATTGCAAGAGCTGCAGCTCCGGCAATACTATGATTGGTACGAATGAATTCCACATGGAAACATCCAAAATTAATATTCTGTCCGTATTTTACCACTTTACAACGAACGGAATCCAACATTCCTGCTTCTGCAAGTTTGGATTCAATAATGCCCACCGTAAGTTTGGTGGCATAAATTGGTACATTCACCTGACGAAGAATGTAAGGAATTGCACCAATATGATCTTCATGACCATGGGTAATGGCAAAACCCTTCACCTTGTCAATATTATCTTTCAGATAGGTAACATCCGGGATTACTAAATCCACACCAAGCATCTCATCTTCTGGAAATGCAAGTCCACAATCTACAATAAATATGCTGTCCTCGTATTCAAAGGCCGTCATATTCATTCCAATCTGTTCTAAGCCACCCAGTGGGATAATGCGAAGCTTAGAGGTATTACTTAATTCTTTACTCAAAATTTCTAACTCTCCTATTCATGGTTTTTGCGAAAACTAGTTTTCCGCATCGTCATTATACATTTGACCAAAAATCTCCATGACAGAATCCAATAACTGATCGTCCTCAATGAGGGAATACACCTCTTCCTCATCCTCAGAGGAGTCCTGCTTTAAAACATATACTTCAAGTTCCTCCGAATCATCCTCATCCATAGGAGATTTCTCGGAAGCTAAGAGGAAACGCTGTCCCTGAAAGGTGGTTTCTTCTAATACATATAAGGATAATTCTTCTCCGTCCTCTGTTTTAAATACAATCTTTTCCATCTCCATAGTTCTCTCTCCATTCCATACCAATATGATTACACAGTAAAAAAGCCCCTTACCTAAGGAGCTTCATACTACTTGGAACTAGACGGAATACTGTCTAGGTAATTTTGCAGTATAAATACAGCTGCTATCTGGTCAATAACTTCCTTGCGATTCTCTCTACGTACGCCACTTTCCTGTAGAACTCGTTCTGCAGAAATGGTAGTCAGTCTTTCATCCCACAGAAGGACTTCCAAACCAGTTCTACGTTCCAAATCAGCCTTAAATTCCTCTACATGTTCGACACGTTCACCACAAGTGTTATTCATGTTCTTGGGAAGTCCGAGAATGATACGTTCCACTTCATATTCTCTGCACAGCTCTTCAATCCGTGCATAAGTCTTACGCAGCTTGTTCTCTTCTTTCCTATTTATAGTTTCTACCGCCTGTGCTGTAATGAACAAAGGGTCACTTACCGCAACGCCAACGGTCTTACTACCGTAATCAAGTCCAAGTATTCTCATAAGCGCTACATACCACGATTCTTAATATAATACTTGAGTAATTCTTCTACAATCTCATCCCGCTCCACTTTCATAATCAAGCTGCGAGCATTATTATGGGAGGTAATATAGGTTGGATCCCCACTCATTACATAACCCACAATCTGATTCACCGGATTGTATCCTTTTTCTTTTAAAGCAATATATACACGATCTAAAATCTCCGTTACAGAAAGCTCTGCAAAGGTCTCAATCTGCACATATTGAGTTTTTGTCAAATCATTGATCATACTATCCACGTCCTTTACACTTGGAGTTCATTATAGTCGATATTCTTATTTTACACAAGTCCCTAAAACGACTTCCTCCGTAAGCATCTGAAGACAATTCACCTTCACTAGGTCGTTAATTGCCACATTTTGGGAAGAAGGAATCGCAACCTTTAAATAATTCGGAGTATGCCCCACCATATAGGTCTTTCCAAGGATTACATCCTCCTCTTCCACCAATACTTCCACATCACTTCCCAGATAATATTCCCGATAGGCTCTGGATTGACGTTTCGTCATGCTTAATAGGATATCACTTCGTTGTGTCTTTATTGTGTCTGGCACTGGATTTTTTAACCGCATGGCCTGGGTTCCTTTACGAGGAGAGAACTTAAACACATGCATCTCGTAGAACTTCACCTGCTCTAAGAAATCCTCCGTCTGTGCAAATTCTTCCGGTGTTTCTCCCATGAATCCAACAATAATATCCGTGGTAATGGCAGGGTGATCGTAGTACTTGCGAAGGATCTTACAGCTTTCCATAAACTCCTCCGCCGTATAACCACGCACCATTCGCTTTAAAGTATCATTACATCCACTCTGTAAAGAAAGATGAAAATGAGGACATACCTTAGGATAGTTCACTAACTCCGATACAAATTCTTCCGTAATAATTCTTGGTTCCAAGGAACTTAATCGAATCCGTTCAATTCCTTCAATCTTAGAAATCTCCCGAATCAGATCCAGTAATTCTCTGGCACTGGTACGAAATTCCTTATTATAACTCTTCTTTTCCTCATAAAAATCCAGTCCATAGGAACTGATATGAATTCCGGTAAGTACCACTTCCTTATATTTTTTCTGTGAAAGGACCTGGATTTCCCGATAAATTTCTCCCGGTCTTCTGCTTCTTACATGACCACGGGTGAAGGGAATAATGCAATAGGAACAGTACTGATTACAACCATCCTGAATCTTAATATAGGCTCTAATATGTTCCGCACTGGCAATGGACATATCCTCATATTCCCTGCTGTGCATAATATCAATCACATTCTCTTCCTGACCAATACTTCCATCCCTCAGGTAGGCTTCCACTAATTCCACCACATCCCGCTTTCGATTATTACCAATCACCACATCCACGGAAGCATCCCGCATTACTTCTTCCGGGAAGGCCTGAACATAACAACCGGCTGCCACCACAATGGCCTTGGGATTTAATTTTTTCGCACGATGCAACATCTGACGGGATTTGCGATCCGCCATATTGGTTACGGAGCAGGTATTAATAATATAGATATCCGCCAGATCCTTTTCAAAATCCACGATGGTATATCCTGCCTGTTCCATTAATTCGCCCATGCACTCTAATTCATAGGCATTGACTTTGCATCCTAAATTATGTAATGCTACTTTCATATCTGTTTCCTTGTATACTAAATCTCCAATAAATTACATAATTCTTACAAATAAACTACACCAACGCATTGACTTGTTTGTGCAAAAAGGTTAAAATCAATGTATATGAGAAATATTCTCAAAATTATTGGAGGGATCATAATGAAGACTGTATTAATTTCACTTAATTCTATCGACAAGATCAAGTCCTTTGTCAATGATATTACCAAGTTTGATAGTGATTTCGATCTCGTATCCGGACGCTACGTTATCGATGCGAAATCCATCATGGGTATCTTCTCTTTGGATCTTGCTAAACCAATTGAACTTAACATTCATGCAGAAGAGAATGTTGATCAGATTATTGAAATTCTCAAGCCATATATCGTAGAGAATAATTAATCTACTGCCAGACATAAGGAATTTCTTAGAGGTATGCCAAAAGCATACCTCTTTTTTATGCTTCTTAGGATGAAACTTCCTACTCTGCTACAACCACTTCTACATTGGCTAAAGCTTCTTCTAATAATGGAACGATGCTTTCTGCCACTCTTGCTTCATGCTTTGCAATCTTTTCACTACTTGGCTTCGTTACCGGGTGCTTTGCCACAAAGATGGTACAGCAGTCCTCGTATGGTAAAATCGATGTTTCATAGGTTCCAATATCAATGGAAATATCAATAATTTCCTGCTTATCAAAGCATACTAAAGGACGGATCACCGGCATGGTAGCCACTTCATTAATTACTGCAAGACTCTGTAAGGTCTGGCTGGATACCTGGCCCACACTCTCTCCGGTTACTAAACCAATACATCCTTCTTTTCTTGCAATGGTTTCTGCCACACGGTAGAAATAACGCTTCATAATAATGGTTAATTCATCCTGTGGTACTTTATCGTAAAGATGTAACTGAATCTCCGTAAAATTCACAATATGAAGTTTTACCGGACCACAATAACGACTAATTTCCTTCGCAAGATCCACCACTTTCTGCTTCGCACGCTCGGAGGTATATGGTGGGGAATTAAAGTATACTGCTTCCACTGTGATTCCACGCTTCGCTGCTAAGAATCCTGCCACAGGGCTATCAATTCCACCGGATAATAAAAGCATGGCTTTGCCATTGGTTCCCACCGGCATTCCACCACGGCCCTTTAATTCCTGGGAATAGATATTGATCTTATTACGAATTTCCACACATAATAAAACATCCGGATGATGCACATCCACTCTCATTCCCTGCTCTTCAAATGCCATTAAAACCTTTTCACCCATTAAGACATTAATCTCCTGGGAATTTAAAGGATATTCCTTTCTGGCACGACGTGCTTCCACTTTAAAGGTTAACTTCTTATCAGGATAGGCACGGTCCATATATGCAATGGTTTCTTTCGCAAGTTCATCAAATCCATGATCTTCCACCTGTACCATTGGGCACACGCCAATAATACCAAATACGGAAGTTAGAGCCTTGATGGTATCATCATAATCATAAGATTCACTGGTCACATTCACATAGATTCGACCGCTTTCCTTGGAGACTTTAAACTCTCCTTCCACCCGCTTTAAACTATGCTCAATCTGTTTTACGAGGGCATCTTCAAAAAGATAACGATTCTTTCCCTTTACCCCGATTTCTCCATATTTAATCAAAAACGCACGATACATATGATTCTCCTGTTATGTACAATTGATATAGCGCATTTGCGCAGATCCACCGTCATGGAAAGCTTCCATAACGCTTAACTTCTGGTATAACGACGAAGCATTGGAAGAAGACTTCCTAATACTTCTAGTGCATAATCCACCTCTTCCTTGGTATTGGAAGTAGACAAACTAAAACGCACCGTGGTTTCCAGCTCTGCCTTGGATAAACCGATGGCCTGCAGTGTTCTACTTGGCGATGGCTTATTGGAAGAGCAGGCAGAACCTGCGGATACATAAATTCCACGATCTTCTAAGGCATGCAACAGGACTTCGGAACGAACCTTGGAAAAACTTGCACTAACCACATGGGGTGCGGGCTTATGCCCCTTCTCATCTTGCGAGGTCACGCCATGAATGCTAACCCAGGCTTCTTCCTTGGGACCAAGATTTAAAAGTCCCTCTATCAGGTAATTGCGAAGCTCATATAACTTGGCCTGCTTTTCTTCCAAATTCGTATATGCAATCCTCGCAGCGGTAGCCATACCCACAATTCCCGGAACATTATCCGTTCCAGAACGCATGCCACGCTGCTGTCCGCCGCCTAAAATCAGGGGTTTTATCTTTACCCTGTCCCGTACATATAAAAATCCCACGCCCTTAGGACCATTAAACTTATGGGAACTTACGGATAATAAGTCAATTCCCATCTTTCTTGGATGGATTCGTAATTTGCCATAGGCCTGAATGGCATCCACATGGAATACACATTGTGGGTTTATTTCATGGACGATGGAAGCAATCTCTTCCAAAGGCTCAACGGTTCCAATTTCATTATTCACTGCCATAATGGATACAAGAATGGTTTCCTTGGTCATGGCCTGGCGTAGAGCCTCTAAATCCACCATGCCCCATTCATCCACATCCAAATACGTAACCGAAAATCCCTGTTCTTCTAAGTATTTCATGGGTTCGATAATGGCAGCATGTTCAATCTTGGAGGTGATGATCTGCATACCACTACGCTTATTGGCCATGGCGGTACCAATCACTGCCATATTATTGGATTCCGTTCCTCCGGAGGTAAAGATAATCTCCTTGGGATTACATTTTAAAGTATCTGCAATAGTGGCCTGTGCTTCCTTCATAGCATTCTCAGCTCTCACCCCCATCATATGCAGGGAGGATGGATTGCCATACTCCTCCTCATAGATTTTCACCATTGCTTCCACAACTTCCGGAATACACCGGGTGGTAGCGGAATTATCAAAATACGCTTCCATGTTTTGCTCCTAGTCTTCTAATTCATAGGTAATAAGGGATAACATCATCATTCCTGCGGTCTCGGTACGAAGAATACGCTTTCCTAAGGATAACGTAAGGAAGCCTTCTTTTAGTGCAGCTTCCACTTCTTCCGGGTCAAACCCTCCCTCGGGGCCAATCATAATAGCCACTTTGGAGGGATTCTTTTTTAATCCTTCGAACGCTTCCCTGGTAGCTTCCATCCCACGGGCATTCTCATAAGGCATCCACAGCGTGGTAATGCCCTGGTCTTTTAAATAGGCAAGACTTTCTCGAAAAGTCATTACCTCCTTCACTTGGGGGATAATGCTTCGTTTGCTCTGCTTGGCAGCACTTTCTGAAATCCCCTGCCAGCGTAAAACCTTTCCCTTAGCCTTTTTTTCATCTAATTTCACAATACTGCGGCGCATGGAAACTGGAATGATTTCATAGACACCAAGTTCCACCGCTTTTTGAATAATCCATTCGAGTTTATCGCTTTTTGGAAGTCCCTGGAAGAGATAGACTTTACAAGGAAGTTCCCTGGTTTCCTCCGTCCAATCGATGGAGACAATCACTTCCTCCTCTTCGATGGAACGAATACTGCCATAATAATCCTTGTCATCCCCTTCATTTCTAGGACTGACCACCAGAGTTTCCCCGGGTTTCATGCGAAGCACATTCTTAATGTGATTCACATCATCTCCCGATATCGTGATATAATCCGAATGAATTGCATCCTGATCTACAAAAAAATGATACATGAAAAACCTCTTACTTCCGAAATTTTCCTACTACTTACGGCGGGCCGTCACATTCACCCATTCGCCCTTATGATTGATCTCCACAATCTCCAGTTCAGGATTTTTCTTAAATGCTTCCACCACTTCATTTTCCTTGGTATCAATAATTCCTGAGGTAATAAAGTATGCTCCATGCTTCATATGTTGGGTAATCACAGGGGAAAGTGGAATTAATACATCCGCTAAGATATTGGCTGCCACCACATCATAGGCTTCATATCCGCAACGATCCTGAATCTTAGGATCATCAATAATATTTCCCTGAATCACTTCAATCTTACCCTCTGGGATGTGATTGATCTGGGCATTTTCCTTGGTTGCCACAATGGCATTCTCATCTAAATCCGTACCCAGGGCATGCTTAGCCCCAAGCATGATACCGATCACGGAAAGAATTCCACTGCCACAGCCCACATCTAAGAGTTCATCCCCCGACTTTACATATTTATCCAACTGGGAAATTACAAGCTGTGTGGTTTCATGTCCCCCCGTACCAAAGGCAGTACCGGGATCAATATTTACCACAATCTTTCCCTTCATGGACTCATCCAATTCTTCCCAGGTTGGCTTGATCACAATGCCTTCAAATACGAATGGCTTAAAGAACTGCTTCCAATTATTGATCCAGTCCTTATCCTCCGTTTCGGATTCGGTGATGGTTCCTTCTCCCACATCCACAAAGCTTCGAAGTTCTTCCAAGCCTTCCTTCACCTTAGGAAGAATGCTCTGATCATCATCCTCGCTATCAATATAAAAATTCACTACAGCTCTTCCATCATCCGGTGGAAGTTCTGGAATGAAATCAATAAACATTCCCTTAATATCCATATCCGTAAGCTGTACATTATCCTGGATTTCAATTCCCTCAATGCCAAGCTCCGATAACATATCACTGACTAAATCCTCTGCCACTGTCGTGGTATGGATGGAATAACGATTCCACTTCATGTCACAATCCTCCTTACACATTCAATGTTAACTGTCCTTCTACTTCTGCTTCCGCCTCTAATTGGAATTCTTCCACCTGTTCTGCGGAAATGGTAGGAAGATCTGCAACACTGGACACACCAAAGGCCCGTAAGAAATCATCCGTGGTACCAAAAAGCATGGGACGACCAGGGGCATTTAATCGGCCCACTTCTCCCACTAAATTATATTCCACCAGACGGCTCACTGCGTGATCCGAATTCACTCCACGGATTTTTTCAATCTCCAATTTGGTAATTGGCTGTTTATATGCCACAATGGACAATACTTCTAAAAGAGCCTCCGTCAGCTGATACTTTCTTGGCTGACTGGCCACTCGAATCAGATTCTCATAAAATTCTGCTTTCGTACATAATTGAAACGCATTTTCCACTTCAATAATCTTAATTCCACGATCCGAAGCCTCATAACGATCCATAAGATTTCTCACAATCTTCTTGGTTGTCTCTTCATCCTGATCAATGGCTGCAGCAAGCTTACTCACCTCCACTGCATCCCCCATGGTAAAAAGTACTGCCTCAATCGCAGCTTCCATCTTCTCTAATTCCATGACTTCCTCGCTTTTTTCTTCCCTATGCTGTAAGGGATGTAATCATAATCTCTCCAAAGGTTCCATCCTGGTCCACATGAATAAAACTGGTCTTCATTAATTCCAAAACCGCAAGGAAGGTAACCACCACCTGCATCTTGGTCTTTCCCGTAAGAAGTAAATCACGAAAGGAGAAGGAATGATGCTCGAAGGCATATTGCTTTACAAATTCAATCTTCTCAAGCAAATTCACTTCCTCTTTTTCAATCTTACCGAATTTACTACGTACCTTATCCACCTTATTCTCCTGTCGCTTCATCACTTCCGCAAAGACGGCATTTAATTTCTTTAAGGTGACATCGGAAATCAGTTCTTCTAAATCCAGAGGTGGTGCATATTCTAACACTTCCTCCGGAACCGTTGGCTTCTTATATAATGCACGTTCCGCATCCACCTGACGATCTTTTAATTCGTAGGCCATGTATTTGTACATCTTATATTCCAATAATTTTTCCACTAATTCCGCACGTGGATCGATTTCTTCTCCCTCTTCATTCACTTCTTTCGGAAGAAGCATCCTTGCCTTAATATCCAATAAGGTTGCTGCCATAACAAGGAATTCACTAACGGAATTTAAGTCCTCTTTCTCCATGGCATTGACATACTCCATATATTGCTCCGTAATCATCGCAATGGGAATATCAAAAATATTCACTTTGTTCTTATCGATGAGCGCCAACAATAAGTCCATGGGACCTTCATATGCCTCAATCCTTACCTCAATTGCCATAATTTTAATATCCTTCCAGACTCCCTGCCCTAAGCTTTTCTAAAAGGCAGACCCCACCAATGGGTGAAAAATAAGCCAAACTATATAATACTGAAAATATACAAATACTGTCAAGATTCTTCCATGTTCAAAATCCTACACCTTCCGAAGAAGTTGGATCACTACCACTTCCGCCGGATTCAAAGGCCGAAATGGAATGGTATGGGTACCAATTCCAGAAGTTAAAATCATGGTACTCTTTCCCTGAATATACATTCCATAGTCATACTTCGGGAATGGACGCATATTGGTGGCCATCACCCCACCCACATAGGGAAGGCGCATAATGCCACCATGCACATGCCCGGATAACACAAGATCCGCTCCCCACTCCGCATAATTGGGAAAATACACCGGATTATGTGCTAACAGGATCGTGAATGGATCCCGCTCTCCAATAGGTGCTCCAAGGCACTTTCCCACATATCCTGGCACCATTCTTGGATTGACCATCTTCTTATAATATTCCTTGCCAATGGAAAGGCCGCTGATTCGAAGCCCTCCCTCTGCTCCTAAAAAGAGACTGGAGTTATCTAGTAAAGTAATATGATTTTCTTGAATCGTATCCTTAAAAAACTCCCACATTTCCGGATATTTTGGCGCATCCCACAACAGTCTTGCCTCATGATTTCCTAAGGAGCAAAAGGTGGGAGCAATCCTCGGAAGGAAAGAGAGGAATTTTGCCGCATTGCGATTATCACAATGGGAACTTCCCGTAAACATATCCCCAGAAAGAAGAATGAAGGAAGGCGCCAGATCTTTTAAAGTCTTTAACAAAGCCTTCTCATTCACTCCATATTCATTATTATGGTAGTCACTTAGGAAAACCAATTTCTTCCCGTGAAACTCCTCAGGCACCCGCACGGATTCGATTGTATATTCTGTGGTGATGAACTTTTTCATAGACCTCTCCCTTTCTAAGTCCCCTTGCAAATGTTTGATTTCCCTTGGTACATGTTCCAAAATCGGATATAATACAATCATGAAACGAAAATCCTAATGTCAAGCGAGGGTGATTTATGTATCATACAATGATTCATTGGTATATTCAACTAACCAAGATGGGACGCAAGATTGCTGATGACTATATTTCAGCATTTGCAGCGCAATCCACCTACTTTTTTATCATATGTTTCTTTCCTTTTACCATGTTCTTTTTGATGTTAATTCAATATACTCCCATCACGAAAGAAACCCTTGAGCAACTCTTAATTGCCTTTCTTCCAGATACCATGCAGGGACTGGTAAGCCCCATCCTGGAAGAATTTTACACCAGGCCTTCGGGGGCTCTGCTCTCCCTTTCTGCCATTGTCACCCTATGGATGGCGGGAAAGGTATTTATCGGTCTTTCCCAGGCACTGAATAAAATCTACGAAGTAAAAGAACGACGAAATTATCTGATTCGCCGCATCGCTTCCACGATTACCACCCTCGTGATGATGCTTTGTATGATTGCCATGCTATTATTATCGATTCTTTCCAATTCTATTATGGAACATATGGAGATGGAGCTCCCCTTTTTAGGAACCGTAATTACGTTTCTTCGTGGCATCTTCCCCCATCGATTCATCGTGAGTATTTTACTGCTCACCTTATTTTTTATGTTCCTCTATAAATTGGTTCCGAATCGAAAGTCCACATTAATGAAGGAATTTCCAGGGGCACTGTTTTCCGCTCTCGGATGGCAGGGATTTAGTGTCCTCTTTTCCTATTACTTAAATACCAATGATTTTCAGGCCATGTATGGAAGCCTGACCACCATTGTTATTGCCCTGCTTTGGATTTATTTTTGTATCTATATCCTGCTCCTTGGAGCAGAATGCAATGTACTCATTCAAAACAATCCTGCCCTAAATCACAGACCATAAAAAAACGTCCCCAAGGGGGACGTTTTTTTATGAATACCCAAGGTGCCGGTGCCTACATTTTGAGTCCTAGCGATCGGCTAGGTGGGTGTCCGCAAGTAAATCTCAAATGTCCAATAGCTGCGACGCTGAATGCATCCGCTTCTTTAAGGCATATTCTAAAAATACTGATATAAGACTCCCTATTAAAAAATGTAGGTTCAAAAAAATAGGCTGTCGTACATCCCAGGCATAGTTATATTATACCACGAATTCCCATCAAATCAAGGGTTCATGATGGATATAATCAATCTTATCCCCAGAAAGCTTGATTACTTCAAGCACCTCTTCTTCCGTAAGATCCATGGCTTCTGCAACTTCAAGTGGAGTCACCTTTCTACCATAGTCCTGGGATAGGGAACAGGCAGCATCATTCACCGCATTCACTCGTCCCATCACCTTATATCCCACATTTTGCTCTCCCTCTTCTCCAAAGATACTATCCTGAATGCGAGTAAGCACAATTTTTCTTATGAAATTCTTATACTTACGAAGAGGATTTTCTCCGGAAAGAATTTCCTTTCCTTCCCGATTTCTAATCGCATTCATGAAGGCCATATTTCCTTCCTGAATCATATCCATGAGTGGTAATTGGCTATCTTCATAATTCTTCACCCAATGAATCACATCCTGGAAAAAGCTTTGAAACAACACCTCTTCGGAAAGATTGGAAAGATTTCCCCTATAGTACTCTCGCAACTTCTCCACTAAATCCTCTCCCACATATACCGGAAGTCCTTTCACTTCCTCCATATAATATGAAAGAAGCTTCGTGTTTTCCGACTCATCCGTGCTCTCCGTGGCTTCTTTCACGGCTTGTGTATCTTCTGTATCTTCTGTATCTTCGGCCTCTTCTGCTTCCTCGGCTTTCGTCCGAAACCGCTCAATACTCTTAGCATCCACAATCACTTCCGTATGATCTTCTTCTAAGACACTGACTTTAGCCGTCTTTAAATAAGCATAGACAAAATCCATCTGGCTTTCATCCATGATAAAATCATGTTTCTTTAAGATGGAAAGCACCTGAGTTTTCTTTATCATTCCCTGAGAGTTTTCTGCCAGATGGCGAATCTCTTCCATTGCATCGATTAATTGTTTCTGATCCATGAGTATCCTCAACTTTCTTTTAACCTTTTTACATTTACCAGTTCAAGCTGCCAAGCACCCAAAAGATGGCATATACCGCAGCAGGACTAAGTCTTGGCAGGGGAATAATTCCAAGATCTTTATACTGGGAAACGGTTTCATACTCCATGTCCCCTTCCGCCAGTCCGCATAAGAAAACCTTTACCTTCTTCCGATTGGCCTCACTCATCCATTTCTTTAATTCCTTGGTAATTCCAATGGTTCCGGAATGATAGGAAAGAAGGCATACCGCTTCCGTCCCATAGCGTAATTTTGGATAGGCAGTTGCTGGCGCCACGGAATGCATCAAAAATTCCGGACATCCCCCACGTAATTTCACCTTATGCAGTGCCTCAAAATCCCCGATAGCGGCCTTAGAAAGTGCTGCCAGATCCTGCCGTGAAAAATCATTCTCCCGGTGTATGAGGATTTTTTGAATTCCATAGAATAATTCCTGAATTCCATCCTCCACATAGGACTCATTTTTCCGAAACTTCCCGTCAAAAATCCGTCCCATCACATCATTTCCCACACTTTCAATCCTACGGGAATAAATCTGCTGTGGCAATAGATGGTGAGCCCTGTGAATTTCAAGGGACTCCCCCGGATTACAATTACTTACCATTACTCCCCAGGCGGCATTAGCCCCTTCCGGCTTCATCCGCTCCCTTCGAATATGGTCAATCAAAGTTACCGCCCCATCAAAATTCGTCAATCCGTTGGAATGTGGGTCCTCTAAGGGGGTCTGTGCCGATACGAGTACGATTGGGATTTTACTATCCGCAAAGCACAGTCCAAGGACGGATGCCGTATAGGCCAGGGTATCCGTGCCATGAAGAATGATTAATCCATCCTTCCATTTTTTATCATGCAAATGTTTTTCAATCACTGCAATTAATTTATTCAATTCCTTGTTCGTCAGGTTTTCACTGAGAATATAATATGGGCTTTCTACCTGAAAGTGGTGATTTTCCCGATCCCCACCCAATCCACGAAAAGCGTCCACAATCCCTAGCATTTTCTTGCCTTCGGGAGCAATCACTCCATCCGTAGAGACACTACTTCCAATGGTACCACCGGTACAGATTAATCCGATTTCCATACTGCCTCCTTGTATAATTTTTTAAACAAGTTTTTCGCAAATGTGTAAACCATCGCAAATACTGATTTTACTTGTGATTTCACCATGTTTCCTTGGTTGACAATGCCCCCTTTTTTCCTTTAATATAAGAAGGAATACGGGCATTCATTTTCATGATTGTTTCAACCATTACGGTATCATAACACGAATGAGGATGGATTTCCACCACTACATACCATAAGGTCATGTAAATACTAAAGAAAAGGATGGTTATAGAATGAGAATCGCATTAATCAACGAAAACAGTCAGGCTGCTAAGAATTCTATGATTTTTGAGCAGTTATCCAAGGTGGCTGCAACCAAGGGTTATACCGTAGACAACTATGGTATGTATGGAGCAGATGATGCCGCACAGCTTACTTATGTACAGTGTGGTATTCTTGCAGGTATTCTTTTGAATTCCGGTGCTGCAGATTTTGTTGTAACCGGTTGTGGTACTGGTGAAGGTGCAATGCTTGCATGTAATGCATTTCCGAATGTACTCTGCGGTCACATCGAATCCCCATTGGACGCTTACCTCTTCTCACAGGTAAACGATGGCAATTGTATTGCTCTTCCATTCGCTGAAAACTTTGGATGGGGTGGCGAATTACAGCTTCGTTACATCTTCGAGCGCTTATTCGAGCAGGAAGGTGGCGGTGGCTACCCTAAGGAGCGTGTTGTTCCTGAGCAGAGAAATAAGAAGATTTTAGATGAGGTAAAGAAGATTACCCATAATGATATGGTATCTATTCTTTCCAAGTTAGATCCAGAACTTGCTAAGGGTGCCGTAGCTGGCGAGAAGTTCCAGGAATTATTCTTTGCGAATTGCAAGGATAAGGCTATGGAAGAAGCTGTTCGTGAATTATTAAAGTAATTTTCAATTCAAAGGAGAACATTATGTTTAATCACAAGATGAACGTTCAACGTTCTGGTTGGAAACGTGTGTTAGCAGGTGTATGCGCTGCAGTGCTTGCTATGACCACTGTTCCATCCAACTACTTTGCCCCTGTCGATGTTATGGCAGAGGACCGTACTGTCATTGAATTTAATGCCAGTACTATGGCGGACGGTTATATTAAGACCGAAACCACAGTAGGAGATTTTACTCTCCATGCTTCTAGTGAATTCAGTTTCAACGTTGATACCAACGATAAGAAGTCCGAAGACGGAACTCTTACTTTTACCAAGCGTTTAAAGTCCGGTGGAGCTACCACAGAAAATAATCGTTCCATTACTTTCTATGCTCCAGGTCCTGGTACTGTTACTGTATATATGTTAAGTGCTAACAGTGGTGACAGCAGCCGTAAGCTTGGTCTTTACAATTCAGAAACCGATGCATTAGTGAATAATCAGGAATTTAAGGCCCCTGCTGCAGCTGCAGAAGGCGGAATCCTTTCTCCATTCGAATTTACCGTTTCTGAAGCCGGTACCTACCGCTTCAAGGTAAATGCAGCAATTAATATCTACTACATCAAGGGCGATTTCGAAGGTGTTGGTGAAGCTCCTTCTCCTCGTGCAGATTGGTCAGATGTTGCTGATCCAGTCATTAACAGTGTTACCGTGAATGAAGCTGGTGATGTTGATGTGGATGTGGACTGTGTTCTTGGCCATGATGGCGCAGATGCTGTTCGTCTTTTCTTTATGCAGAATGGTTTTGAAGTAAACTGTGTTACTGTGGATGAACCAGGTGTTGTTACCGTATCACCATCCAGAGAAGGTGATTACGAAATCTATGCCGTTGCTTCCCGTACTGCATGTGCAGATAAGACCAGTAATAAGGAATCTCTTTCCGGTTACGTTCTTCCATTAACCGCTCCAGAAATCACCTGGATTAACAATCTTGGTGGCGGTAGCGTATATGTGGATTGGTTAAACTTAGATGCTGACCGTTATGAGTTATATTACAGTGTGAACGGCGGTGCTGAGACCCAGATTACGGAAGTTCCTTCCGATGCTGAAAGCTATACCATTACCGGTTTAGAAGAAGGCGCAGAAGTAACCGTTCGTGTGAAGGCTTTCGAAGGCACTCTTACTTCTGAAGATACTGCTACCATTACTGTTGGTGAGCCGGTACAGCAGTGGTATATATCCGCCATTGGTTCTGGTACTTCCAACCAGATCATGGTAAACAACGAAATCTATGATGTTACCTCTTCTACGGAGATCACTCCAGTTGCTGATGCAACCAATTCTGAAGATGGTGTGGTAGATATCTTCTCCACCACCAATGGTAAGATTGCAGATTCCGAAGATGGTTTCTTCTATTACTTTACCAAGATTGATCCAAATACCGAAAACTTTAAGTTAAGTGCAACCTTTACCGTAACAGACGTAAGTGATGGTCCGGATAACCAGACCGGTTATGGTATCTATGCAACGGATATCTTAGGTATTGGTTCTAAGGATACGAAGTATTTCAACTCCATCGCTGTTGGTCAGTTCAAGTTAAAGAGTGGCTATCATGCTAATGGTGCTCGTTTTACTACGGGTTATACTTCCTATGATCCAACCAATTTAATTGGTGATACTCGTACGGTTAACAACTCCAATGCTTTCTCCGTAGCTAATACGGACGATTCCGTTAACGTAGGAGATTCTTTTACATTTGCATTAGAAAAGACTAATACAGGATATGTATTATCCATGGATGGCGCTTCTGAAACCATTCCTTTCGATGGTGCAGATGCATTAATGAAGCAGGAAGACGGTTCTTTATGTGTTGGTGTAATGGCTGCACGTAAGGTTGGTATTTCTGTAAGCAACATGAAGTTCGAAAAGACTGCAGGTAGTGTAGAAGGTGAATCCAAGATCCTTGTAGATCCTGCACTGGATATTTATAGTAGTAATACCTCTGGTACCGCAGACATTGATGTGATCTTTGCTGCCAATGCAGACGGTACTGTGGATGTGAAGGATGCATCCGGTGCTTCCATTCCAGGTTGCCCAATCAATGTGGAAGGCAATAAGGTAATTAAGCTTCCATATACCTTAACTTCAGGTACTAACAACTTCTCTGCTACTTATACTCCTGCAGAAAGTGATTCAATTTCCAGCAATGCTCCTATTACCAAGGACTTCTCCATTGAATTCCAGCAGTTAGGTGCAGAAGGAACTACCATGTATGTATCTAGCTGGGGTACTCCTTCCGCTAAGGGTACTGCAGAAGATCCTTTAGATCTTCAGACCTGTTTAAATTATGCACAGCCAGGTCAGGTAATTGTTCTTCAGGATGGTATCTACTCTCCTACCGAGAGCTATCAGATCGGACGAAATGTCAATGGTCGTTCCGATGCCATGATCACCTTAATGGCAGAACATCCAGGCGAAGTAGAAATCGTTGGTGATAACCTTGGCGATGCTGCTGAAATTCTTGGAATTGGCGGTAGCTACTGGCATGTATACGGAATTGACTTTGCAGGTTCTCCTGGAAAGGGTGTTTCCGTAGCAGGTAACTACAATATTGTAGAACTTTGTTCCGTACGTAATAATAAGAATACTGGTCTTCAGATCAGCCGTATGCATGGCGAACCAAATGATAATGAGATGTGGCCAAGCTACAACTTAATCAAGAACTGTGATGCATATGATAACTGTGATGATGCTCATAATGATGCGGATGGATTTGCTGCAAAGCTTACCTCCGGTGTTGGTAATACCTTCTATGGATGTATCTCCCATCACAATGCCGATGATGGTTGGGATCTCTATGCGAAGTCCACTACCGGTAAGATTGGTGCTGTTACCATTGAAAACTGTGTTGCTTACAGCAATGGTTTCCTGACCACCGATAACCCAGATAGTGAAGAGACAAAATTTGGTGATGGTAACGGATTCAAGCTTGGTGGTGAGAATATCTACGGTGGCCATACTGTAATTAACTGTATTGCTTATAATAACTACTCCAAGGGATTCACTTCCAACTCCTGTCCGGATATTTCTGTAACGGACTGTACCTCTTATAACAACTCCTTAAATGGAAAGGCTTATAATGTCAGCTTATATACCAGAACATCCAACACCAAGGAATGGGTTCTTTCTGGTATGTTATCCGTAGCAACCAATGGTAAGACCATCGGTGAGCTTGGTTCTTCCAACGGTGTTCTTTACTCCTTAAAGGATAAGAGCAATTACCTCTTTGATGGTTCTTCTTCTTATAACTCCGAGGGTGAAATGGCTGAGGAAAGCTGGTTTGCTAATGTAGATATCACTGTTCTTCCTACTCGTAATGAGGATGGAACCATTGATATGCATGGCCTCTTAACTCCTAATGCCAACTGCCCAAGAAGAACCGGTGCAAGAATTTACGGTGCAGAAACCGAAGGCGCTGCTTCTGTTCAGCCAAGTATTACTACCCAGGCTGAAATCACTCCATTAAGTGGTGTGGCAGAAAGCACTACTTCCAATGCAGAAAATAATACTACCGGATCCAATCTTCCATTATTACTTGGTGGCATTGGTGCCGTACTCATTGCAATTCTTTGTGTAGTACTTCTTCTTCGTAAGAAGAACTAATAGAAATCTATTCAAGAGTTTATAAGAAAACCCCAGGACGAAATTTTTTCGTTCCTGGGGTTTTTTAATACATGGGCATAAGCATTTAGTCTTAGAGATCTGGGTCCATCTCCTTGGTCATTAAATAATAGTCCGAGATGGCATAACCGCTCTTTTGATAGGCTTGAATGGCATGTTCATTCTCCTCTTCCACCTCTAATTTAAACCGCACGGCCTCCGGATAGGCCCGCTCAATATAGGCAAAGAATTCCTTACTCATTCCACTATGGCGATACGCAGGCTTTATGTACAGATCCTCCACCCAGATGCATAATCCGCCATATTCTGTGGTATAACTCTTACTAATCATGGCATACCCCTGGATTTCCTTCCCATCCTTGGAAGTAAATATCCACGCTTCTACAAAGGGATTCTCCCGGTCCAGACAGGCATCAATATCCCGCTGTAAGGCCCTGGTGGAGGTTTTATGAATCAGTGCGGGAGAATCATAAAATACCCGCATCATTGCCAGTAATTCCTCTTGATCTTCTTTCTGTAATGGACGAATGGTCATCTTCCTTCTCCTTTCTATAGTTTGTCATCCCCCCCACCTACGCTAACGCTAAGAGCTGGGGGATTTCTCCGAATGAGTTAAAAAAGAGCATCCGCGAAAGCAAATGCTCTATTTCTTCATACTTATCCTAAAAAATAATATCCTAATACAATCAAACCAAGGACGATTCGATACCAACCAAATACTGTAAAATCCTTCTTCTTAATATAATTCAGGAAGAACTTAATGGCGATAATGGATACCACAAAAGCAACCACACAGCCCGTTCCAAGAAGAATTAATTCCTGGGAAGTAAATACTCCTTCGAATTTTAACAGCTTTAATAAGCTGGCTCCAAACATCACTGGGATGGCTAGGAAGAACGTAAACTCCGCAGCCACTTCTCGACTACATCCAAGTAAAATCGCCCCTAAAATCGTTGCTCCAGAACGGGATGTACCTGGAATTAATGCTAATACCTGAAAGATACCTATGATCAATGCAATTCGAAAAGATAACTGACGAAGATCCATAACACTGGCTGCACGCTTTTTATTCCAACGCTCCACCAGGATAAATGCGATACCATAGATAATCAAGGTCACTGCAACGGTCTGGAAATTATAAAAATGTTCATCCAGGTAATCATCCCATAATAATCCAAGAATCGCTGCTGGAATACAGGAAACCATCACCTTCAGCCAAAGGATCCAGGTTTCTTTCTTCTCCTCCCCACTCTTTTTAGGAGAGAAAGGATTTAATTTGGAAAAATATAATATTACTACAGCAAGAATAGCACCTAACTGGATCACCACTTCAAAGAGGGACCAGAATTCTTCCGAGACATTTAATCGAACCACTTCATTGAGAAGGATCATATGTCCCGTGGAACTGATTGGTAACCATTCTGTAATTCCTTCCACAATACCAAGAAGGATTACTTTTATGATTTCAATCCACATCATCTTTCTCCTTCCACGATGAACTCATCATCGCTTGTTATGCTTCCTAAGAATAATCCTACTTTGCTACAGCAGAATTCATAATGGTCTCTACCGCCTGGGTAGCTAACATATTCTTCACAACACCCTCTTCACCAACGGTTTCCACATACTTGTCCGTACCATTGTAGCGATGCTTCTTGCTTTCTTCCTCTAGATGCTCATTATAATACTTCTGAGTCACCTTCAGGTTTTCTTTTTCAATCACCTGCTGCATTACGAATTCCCAGAAAATCTGCTGATCCACTAATTCATCCACGGAATTCATTCCATAATACTTATTTAAATATTCTTCTTCCGTCATATTATAAAGGGTGGTATAACGTAATACATCCTCGTTGACCTGGGCACGCTTCTCTTCCACATACTCTGCTGGGAAGTCCTGGAGCTTTTTAGAACTTGCTTCAATCTGGCTAAAGAGCTGATTATACTTATCATTATAAGCATTCTCCACTGCATTATCCTCTAACATGCCAAGAAGATATTCATTATAAGCATCCACCGTGGTATATTCCCCATCAGAAATATTCGTTACAAAGGAATCGGTATATTCTGGAAGAACTGGACCATACACAGCGGTAACACTGATATTAAAGGTAATGGCACGACCGGCATAACTTTCTGCCTGGGTAAAATCCTCCGGAACCTTAAGTCCTGTAATGGCACGCTCTTCCCCTGCGGAAAGACCGATTAATGCCTCTTCAAATCCGTCAATCAAAAACTCGTGGGATCCAATATAGACTTCATGGCTTTGGGCAGAAAAACCAGTAACTCTCTGACCACTAATATAGGAGTCAAAGTCTAACACCACCTTATCCCCTTCCTTGGCCGGACGATCCACTAATTCATATTCCATGTACTGCTCACGCACCTGAACAATTACATTCTCTAAGTCTCCTTCTTTTACTGAAAAATCATTCTCCGTATAAGAAAGTCCCTTATATTCCCCTAGAGAAATATACTGGGATGCTTCGTAAGGGTACTCCACGGTCTTGGTACTTCCTTCCCCACATCCTGATAATAATGCTACGGAAAGCATCATTGGCATCATTACTTTACAAGCCTTAGATAACTTCATCATTCCTAATCTCCATTCTACTCTATGTTACCCGGTAACATAGTTACTTTCATATGGGCTATGATTTCTTAAAATCTTACTCACGCACCGATCCTAATTTTAACCCACAACATATCAGATAATACCATAAGAAGCACGATTTTCCTAGTGTTTTCCATGATTTTCCATAAAGAATTCACAAAATCCACCTAGCTTCTTACATTCTGATGGTGCCGCCACCAAGAACAATCTCACCATCATAAAGTACTGCATACTGTCCTGGCGTAATCGCTCTTTGTGGTTCATCAAAATACAAATCCACACTTCCATCCTCCCTTGGAGTGCAAAGTGCGGGCTGATCCTCATGTCGATAACGAATCTTGGCACTGCAGCGAAATGGATCCTTGGACGGATGATCACTAATCCAATGGAACTTCTCCACATGGCAGTCCCGACGGAATAATTCACTTCCCTCTCCCACATATACCACATTCTCTTTCACATCCAGTTCATAGACAAAGAGCGGGTGCTTTGCAGCAATTCCAAGACCTTTTCGTTGTCCGATGGTATAATGAATAATTCCTCGATGTTGTCCAAGAACCTTTCCACTAGCATCCACAAAATTACCCGTTGGATAGATTTTCTTGGTTTCTCGCTCAATTAATGCCGCATAATCCCCATCTGGAACAAAACAGATATCCTGACTATCCGGCTTATTGGCATTGACAAATCCCTGCTTCGTAGCAATATCCCTGGTTACGGACTTCGGTAATTCTCCTAAAGGAAAGATGGTATGGGCCAAATTCTCCTGGGACAGATTAAATAATACATAGCTTTGGTCCTTAGAAGGATCCAGCCCCTTCATTAACACATATTCCCCATCCCTCATACCAACCCTGGCATAATGACCGGTCACAATGTACTCACAGCCCAATTCCTTCGCCCGAAGGTATAATTGATGGAATTTCATACAACGATTGCAATCAATGCATGGATTGGGGGTTTCTCCCCGCTCATAGGAACGAATAAATTTTTCAATGATTTCCTCCCGAAAACCATCCATAAAATTATAGAGATAGTGTGGGATGGATAAACGATCACAGATTTTCTTAGCATCTTCAATATCCTGGGTGGAACAACAGGAATGGCTTTCATCCACTCCGTTCTGTGCATCATGGAGTTTCATGGTGCATCCAATACAGTCAAATCCTGCATCCTGCATCAAATACGCAGCCACGCTGGAATCCACGCCACCACTCATGGCAATCAAAGCCGTCTTAGGACGATTTTCATCAAAGAACATCCCTCTTCTCCTTTCCTATAAGTAAAAAAATCGGCATACCAGGAAACCCTGCTATGCCGATCCATCATTTCATCAATACGAATTATGCAAGCTTGGACTTAGCAGTCTCTGCAAGCTTAGCAAATCCTTCTGCATCATTAACAGCGATATCTGCTAATACCTTACGATCTAAAGCAACACCTGCAAGCTTTAATCCATACATGAACTTGCTGTAGGAAAGGCCATTCATACGTGCAGCAGCGTTGATTCTTACGATCCAAAGCTTTCTGAAATCTCTCTTCTTCTGTCTTCTACCTGCAAAGGAAGTAGCTAAAGCTCTCATTACAGACTGCTTAGCAACTCTGTACTGCTTAGATCTAGCGCCTCTATAACCCTTTGCTAACTTTAATGTTCTATTATGCTTCTTCTTAGCGTTAACTCCGCCTTTAATTCTTGCCATTTCTTAATTCCTCCTAAATTTCATATAACTGACTCGATAAGACTATCTTAGAGATATGGTAAAATCTTCTTCATAACCTTAACATTGGTACCATCGGTTAAGGTTGACTGTCTAAGATTTCTCTTTCTCTTAGCACTCTTCTTGGTTAAGATATGGCTCTTGAATGCCTTACTTCTCTTTAATTCACCTGTACCGGTCTTCTTAAAACGCTTTGCAGCAGCTCTCTTTGTCTTTAACTTTAACTTTGACATTGATAATTCCTCCTAAACCTGTTAATCGCTATGTTTTTACCTTTTTTCGGCTAAAACCATTGTAATGCTACGACCTTCTACCTTTGCTGGCTTCTCAATGACAGCAATATCAGAAAGTCTCTCAGCGAAGTCATCTAAGATATGCTTGGTCTGTTCCATATGCGCCATCTCACGACCTCTGAATCGTAAGGTAATCTTTACTTTGTTACCTTTTTCAATAAACTTCTTAGCAGAATTCGCCTTGGTATTTAAGTCATTGTCTTCGATATTTGGAGATAAACGAACTTCCTTAATATCTACAACCTTCTGCTTTTTCTTCGCATCCTTGGCTCTACGAAGCTGTTCATACTTGTATTTGCCAGCGTCTACGATCTTAACTACTGGAGGAGTTGCAGTTGGTGCAATCAAAACTACATCTACGCCAGCTTCCTTCGCAATATTCATTGCTTCCTTCGTAGGCATAACGCCTAACTGCTCATCTTCTAAACCGATTACTCGAACTTCCTTATCACGGATCTGTTCATTAATGATTAAATCGCTAATAGCTTTCTACCTCCAATTAGTCATAAAAAAAGTGAATTGCAAAGCAATCCACTTTAAATCATCCATTACAATCCTTCTCCTATCCAATATCAAAAGAAGAATTTCATTCGATGTTAACCCGTATTACCTCTTATTCTTTACGGTAATCAGGTGAGAGTGGAACCTCTGCTTTCTTGTAACCTTAGATAATATATCATGTTCCCTGGGAGGTGTCAACATCTTTTTTTAGAAAAAAGTTCTTACAGCTCCTCAATGGGAAGATCCTGAATTTTGGGAGAAATCATTAAGGAATAATTGGTATGATAGATTACCATTCCCGGTTTTCCCACCGCCGGCTTTTTTAAATTCTTTCGCAGGGTATAATCCACTTCCACCCGGTCCAAATTCTTTCCCTTACTATAATGCGCTGCAAGAGCCGCTGCAATTTCATAGATATGATCTGGAAGCAGGGCGCCATCTTTAAATTCCCCCACTTGATTTCCTTCCGTCTTTACAATCACATGGGAACCTGCCATATCCTTGGCATGGAACCACCAGTCCCCACCGGAAGCAATTTTAAAATCCAGTTCCTCATTCTGATAATTATTCTTTCCCACATAGAAGTGGAATCCATCCTCACTCATATAATGAAGGGGCTTAGATACCATCTTGGTCTTCTTTCCCTGAGGGCCTTTGCGATGCACATATCCTGCCTCCATCAACTCTTCCTTAATCTGCACCAAATCCTCTTCCGTAGTGGCAAGATCTAGGGAATTGGCAATGGACTCCAGATGGGTAAGTTCTGCCTTGGTTTCTTCGATGAGGGAGGTGGTAGCTGCCTCGGTTCGTTTACATTTGCTATATTTATCAAAATAGCGCTTGGCATTCTCGTGGGCACTCTTATTCTCATCCAAAGGAATCGTTACTTCTTCGTTGGTGTAATAATTCAGGGCCACATAGGACTTCGCCCCCTCTTCCACCTGATACCCATAGGTATTTAATAATTCCCCATAAAGACGGTACTGCTCCTTCTTCTTGGTATCCTCCATCTGCTTTTCTAAAAGATCTAATTTCTTGCCATCCCGCTCTAGAAGCGTGTTTACAATCTTTCGAAGATCCACAGATTTTTGACGCATGCGGGAGATCGTATTTTTTTCCCGATAATACACATATAATAACTCACTAATGGAGGTATAGTCCTGCTTGGTAAGGCCATCTTCCGTATAATTCGTAAGTTCTATGGCAGCATATTCCACCGGTTCCTGATCCCGTAAAACAATCTGTGGATGAAAATGTCCCGCCTTCACCTCTTCCATCATCCCACCAAAGATATGCAGAAGGTGAATTTTCTCATTCTCCGTACAATCCGCTGCATTCTGTTCTGCAGGAATACTGGCAAGATAACAGACTTCGCTTGCAATGCAGGGACTGATTCCCGTAAATGTGGTATAGAGGGCCTTTCCAATTGCCATGGGTTTCGAAAAAAGACTTTGGGCACAGGCGTTTGTGATTTCTTCGCAAGGGTTATATTTATGGGCCGCATCCGGAATAAAATACTCCCGTCCCGGAAGCACTTCTCGCACGGAACTAATCTGGGCGGAGATTCGCTTAATCGCATCAATAATGCAATTCTTATCATCACAAAAGATAATATTGCTATGCTTTCCCATAAGTTCCACCATGAGATGCTTCACGCAAAGATCCCCCATCTCATCGAGATGTTCCACGGTAAAATCCACCGCTCGCTCCATTCCCACCTGTTTTACGGAAAGGATTTTTCCATTGCCAAGGTGCTTCCGAAGCAGCATGCAAAATCCCGGTGCCACTAAGGGACTGGTTTTATTCTCCGGGGACAGATACATTAAAGGAAGGGATGCATTCACTGAAATAAGTAGACGATACTGCTTTCCCTCATTCTTAATGGTCAGTAAAAGCTCATCACTTTCTGTCTGGGCAATCTTATTAATACGCCCCCCAGTAATGGTCTGGGACAATTCCTGAACGATATTTGCAATTACAATTCCATCCAATGCCATGTTCTGTTGCTCCTCCTAACGCTCCTTGCTCAAATGTCCATTCCGTACCAGATTTTTCACCGCAATCTTATATTCCATCACGGTGGAGGCTTTTCGAATCTCTTTTAAATCCCCCCTGCCATCCTCCCAGGCAAGGATCTGATAATTCCATAATTCCTTCATCTTAAAGAGAATATCCCGCTCCCCAGGAATTTCCTTCCGATAGGACTCGAATAAATCCATATAATAAGCTAGAAACCTCTCCTTTAACGCTGCCTCAGCCATGGTTTCTTCTTCTAAAAGGAAGGGGTTGGCAAGTAATCCCCGTCCTAACATCATGGCTTTCACCCGATTCCCATGGGCCTCATTCTCTTCATAAAATGCCAAAAGGTCCTTCTTTTTCCATAATTCCCCATTGTAAACCACAGGAAAAGGCATGCGTTCAACCGCTTTCCAGAAAAGATCCCGGTGAATCGTGCCAGAATATCCTTCCTTTCTTGTGCGGGGATGAATGATCAATTCCTTTAGCGCCAATTTTTCATAAATGTCTAAAATCTCGTCCCACGCATCAATAGAATCCAGTCCCACTCTGGTTTTTACCGAGATGGAAAGGTCCGAAAGACTTGGCATCACCGCCTGAAAGAATTCTTCTAATTCCTCCAGATTTCCTAAAAATCCAGCACCCCTTCCCTTAGAAACCACAGTTCCGGAAGGACAGCCAAGATTTAAATTCATTTCCGAATATCCCAGGGAAGCAATTCTTCTTGCGGTATTGATAAATTCCACCGGGTCCTTCGAAAGAATCTGTGGAATAATGGTAATCTGCTGATTATTTTCCGGCAAGATATCCCGAAGTTCCTTGGATTTCATGGATGCCTTGCGATTTCCCACAATAAATGGGGTAAAGTACTCATCCACCATATGGGTATGGGCATGATACACATTGCGGAACGCATACCCGGTAATCCCCTCCATAGGGGCAAAATAATATTTCATGAATAATCCACCTCTAATAGGCACAGTCCCTGGGGAGGCGCCGTATAGCCTGCTAAGTCCCGATCCCTGGCCTCTAGCGCAATCGCCACATCCTCTACTGTCATTTTCCCATATCCCACACAGATTAAGGTTCCTGCAAGGATTCGTACCATATTTCTCATAAATCCCGTTCCATGAAAGCGCATCCGAAGAAGTCCGGGTTCCTTATCATCATACCCAATGGTAATTTCATCAATCACCCGCACCGTACTTTCATAGGAGGAAGCATTCTTACAAAAAGCTGCATAATCATGCTTTCCCATAAGGATTTTAGCCGCCTCCTGCATGGCTGCAAGATCCGGCTTCGTTTCATATTGTTTGGTCAGATCATATACATATTTGCGGCCAAAAACCCTGTGCACCTCCCCCACATAGCAGGAATATTCATAGGTCTTTCCCACCGCACTGTATCTGGCATGAAATCCCGCCGCGGCAATCTGTACCCGAAGGATTCGTATGTCCTCTGGCAAATGTTGATTCAGGGCTTCCCGCATTTCTTCCACGGATATGGAAGAAGCAAGATCCAACCACACATTGGCACACATTTGCCTTGCATGAACGCCAGCGTCCGTGCGCCCCGCCCCTTGAATCTCTGGAAAATCACAGGAAAAAGCTGCCATAAAGGCTTCTTCTAAAGTACCCTGGATTGTAATCTGATCGGGCTGATGTTCCCAGCCAAAGTATCTGCTTCCATCATATGCAATTGTTAAGCGATAATTTCGTTGCATCCTTATTTCCTATTTGTTTTTTGTTTCAATCCTATGATTTTTGTTCCAATTCCAATAGCCCCTGTAACTACCACAAGGCTTGCCACATAAAGAAGGAAGAAATATTTGCTTCCAAGGGGCATTGGTAATGCGCCCCACTGTGCAAGTAAGCAGAAGACCATGATCACCACAAAATGCACCATATATAACGGGAAGGATAGGGCACTAAGCACCTTTACCACCTTCCATCCTCCAAGAATCGAGCACAGATTACAATGCAGGACAAAATACACCAGGGGACACCACACAAGAATTACATAATAGGCAGTAAGCCAGGTGATTGGCCCAAAACTTCCCTGTCCAAGATTTTTTAGACATAAGAAAAATCCCAGGGGAAATATGAGGCTTATGATCCCAAGAAGGTTTTTATAAAACATTTGCCTTGGAAGGGAACGCTTCTCCCATTCATATACTTTTCCCAAAAGGCAGCCGGCAAAAAAACCCACCAAAGCCCTACAATGGAAAATCACCGTAGGATAGGCGGTGACCGTAAGGAGAATTCCAAGTCCTAAACCAAGGACATAGCCAAGGGCCTCACCCTTTCGTGGTCCTAAAATCCACTGGATTCCATAAAATAATAGATACATCACCATAATCTGGGTTAAGTACCAGGTGGGGCGATTAAATCCCGGAGGCACCAGGGAAAATCCCTGTAAAAAGAAGAGGTTTAACATAAATCCCAGGGCATCATTGGTAAATACGGGCTCTGCATCCACTGGGGATAATTCCACTCCCGTCTGAAAGCGATACAGTCCCATGAGGATGGCGCTGATCACCAGTAAGACCACATGCATGGGATATAATTTCTTCAGGCGTTTCTTTAGATAGGGAAGAAATTCCACTCTGTGGCTTGCGATTTTTTCTCCATAGCCCAAAAACATCACCAATCCGGAAATCACAAAAAACAGATCCACAAAATACATGGAGTAATCCCAAAACCAGGCAGTCAGAGGCGAATAACCCGGAAATGCCTGATTTTCCCTACTGACAAAATAATCATAATGGGGAAAGATGGCAATGCACCAAGCCGCCACCACCCGAAGGAGGTGAATCCCATCCGTATTCCATTGTTCCTCAAATCGTTGTTCTTTCATCGCATCCTCTGACATAATAAAAGCCGGAAGTATTACTACTCCCGGCTCATTTCTATAAATTTACTGAACTTCTGGAAGTTCAGAAGTACAGAATGGGCAACGAGTTGCCTTGATAGAAATCTTGCTCTGGCAGTATGGACAATCCTTCTCGGTTGGTTCTGCTGGAGCTTCTTCCTTCTTCTTACCAAGGGTAGTCAACTTATTCACTGCACGAATCAGACAGAATAAGATGAATGCCATGATCAAGAAATTCAAAACTGCTGAGATGAAATCACCGTAGTTAAATACTGCACCATTCACCGTGAAGGTACCACCAACAACCACTCCTCCATCTTCTCCAGTCTTACCAGTAATTGCTCCAATGAGTGGAGTGATGAAATCACCGGTGAGTGCAGTAACGATATTCTGGAATGCAGCACCGATGATTACACCGATGGCCATATCCATTACATTACCACGTAAAATAAACTTCTTAAATTCGGAAAAAAATCCGCCCTCTTTAGCCATTTTAGCCTCTCCTTATTTCTTTTTTATAATCTTTCGTGGGGTTAACCACGAATGTAATTATATAATAAATCCCTTGAAAAATAAAGAGTATTTCTCCTACATTGGGCCATCCGTCATGACCTTATGGTTCTTCACAAGATAGTCCACTAAGCTTACCACCGTGAGAATTAAAGCCACATAAGTAATCACTGTGGTGCATACTCCCATCCATGCATAAGGGAGATTGGCGATCAAGAGAATGATCATCACCATCTGGAATACCGTCTTAAATTTGCCCCAATAACTGGCTGCGATCACCACACCATTATCGGAAGCCACTAAACGGAATCCGCTGATAATAAATTCTCTGGCAATAATAATAATTACAATCCAGGAAGCTAATCGTCCCATGTCCACCAGACAGATCATGGCAGAACATACTAAAAGCTTATCCGCCAAAGGATCCATAAACTTTCCAAAATTGGTTACTAAATTATATTTTCTTGCAATCTTACCATCTAATAAATCCGTCAGACTGGCAATGATAAAGATGGCAAGAGCGATGGCATCCGCCATTCTTCCATCGGAAAAGAGTCCATAATGGCCCCCTAATAATAAAATTACAAATGGAATGATTAAAAACACACGTAATACTGTTAATTTATTGGGTAAGTTCATCTTCATCGATTAATTCTCCTATTAGATCATATTCCATGGCTCCGGTCACTTTCGCCATGACAAAATCCCCGGTCATAAATTCCCGATTGGAACGAAGGAAGATATATCCATCCACTCCCGGCGCATCCATATAGGTACGCCCCACATAGATATTACGATAATCCTTCATATCCTCCAGGGCATAGGTAAAGGCTTCCTCATCACTAATTCGGCCCTCTATCATTACCCGATAGGTTTCTCCCACCTTCTCCTGGCCAAGATCATAACTTACAGCCTGCTGCAGTTCCATAATCTCATCCCGCCAAGCATCCTTCTCCTCCTCGGTATGCTGTCCCGGATAAGAATAGGCCGGCGTATCCTCCTCCGGAGAATAGGAAAAACATCCCAACCGTCCAAATTCCATCTCATCCACAAAATCCAACATCTTCTCATGATCTTCCTTCGTCTCCCCAGGGAAACCGGCAATTAACGAAGTTCTTAAGCAAATGTCCGGGATCTCTTCCCGTAGATGAGCAATAATCTTTCGAAGATCCGCCTCGGAAGTCTTTCGGTGCATGGCCTTTAACACATGATCCGAACTATGCTGAATCGGAAGATCCAGATAGTGACAAATCTTTTCTTCCTCCTTCATGGTCTGGATCAAATCTTCATAGATTTCTTCCGGATAACAATAAAGGATTCGAATCCATTCAATACCATCCACCTTACATAATTCTCGCAGTAGTACATGAAGACTCTTCTTCCGATATAGATCCATCCCATAAAGAGTGGTTTCCTGTGCTACCAATAATAATTCCTTCACTCCCTGAGCTGCTAACTCCCTCGCCTGGGATAGTAACATCTCCATGGGATAACTTCGAAAGGAACCACGAAGACTTGGAATAATGCAATAGGTACATCGCTTATTACAACCTTCTGCAATTTTTAAATAAGCATAATGCCCACCGGTGGAAAGCATACGACCACTGGTAATTTCAGGAAGACGATTCAGATCACAAAAGACCTCTTTCTGTTTTCCTTCCGTGATGGCAGCAATACAGCTTACTATATGGTCAAAGGAACTGGTACCAATCACCGCATCCACTTCCGGAATTTCCGTAAGAATATCCTTTCGATACCGCTCTGCAAGGCAACCACATACGATCAGGAGCTTACACTGCCCATCCTCCTTATGCTGTGCCTGGGCAAGAATCGTATTCACACTCTCTTCCTTGGCATCTCCGATGAAACAACAGGTATTCACCACAATGACCTCTGCTTCATATTCATCCTCCGTAAAGACATATCCTTCTTTTTGAAGAAGTCCCATCATCACTTCGGAATCCACTAAATTCTTATCACAACCCAGGGAAATAAAAAGAACCTTCGCTCCTTGTTTTGCAATTCTCTCTTCTGACATACACACACCTATCTTTTTTGATTGGATGAAAAAGCTTCCATATATTGAAAAAGAAGGCATCGCTGCCTTCTTTTCATGCATATGATTCATCAAATCTTAATTTTCATCATCGCTAAGGATCTTTACTGTTCCTTCATATACTTCTTCTACTGCGATGGATAAAGGCTTTGCAACCTTACAACGGGATAATGGTTCATCCCCATCCACAATCTGTCTTGCACGCTTGGAAGTTGCAAGTACGATGGAATAACGGCTCTGAACGATAGGCTGTTCACCTGGTTCTACATCACTGTTAACAACGTCCATAATCTCTGTATAAGATGGATGTAACATAGTAATTCCTCCTAAATAACCTTAACACTCTACACACCTTGGACCATTCTCTGTCTTTCGGCACTCTTATGATTATAACACAATCAAATTCATAATTACAAGTTTTTTAATCCATTTCGAATGGATTCAATGAGGGAAAGATTCTTCTTCGCCTTCGCCTTTTCCGCTTCAATAATCTCATGGATTCTCATGGCACACTGTGGTACTTCATCATTCACCACCACATAATCATACTCCTCAATGCCCTCCGCTTCCTGGCAGGCACGATTCATACGCTTTTCAATGACCTCCATGGTCTCCGTTCCCCGGCCCACCAGGCGCTCCTTTAAGGTCTTCGCATCCGGTGGAAGGATAAAGATTAATACTGCCTCTGGGAATTGCTTCTTAATATTCATGGCACCCTGAATTTCAATCTCAAGGATCACATTCTTTCCAAGATTCAACTGTTCTTCCACATAGGCCTTGGGTGTACCGTAGTAATTTCCCACATATTCGGCATGTTCAATCAGACCGTTCTCATGAATCATTTGCTCAAATTCTTCTCTGGTACGGAAGAAATAATTCACTCCATCCACTTCTCCCGGACGAGGTGCTCTCGTGGTGGCTGATACGGACAGGGTGTACTGGGACTGGGTGGATAATAATTCTTTGATCACCGTTCCCTTACCCACTCCGGCAAAACCGGATACTACCATTAAAATTCCCTTACTCTGCATGGCAATTACTCCTTTATTCAATATTCTGAATCTGTTCCCGAACCTTCTCAATCTCCGTCTTTAAATCGATGGCCTTGTTGGAAATTTCTAAATTATTGGCCTTGGACAGGGTGGTATTGGCCTCACGATTCATCTCCTGAGCGATGAAATCCAACTTTCTACCAATGCCTTCCTCATCCCCCTTCACTAAGGCATCCCGCATACTGCTAATATGAGCACGAAGACGAACCATCTCTTCATCCACGCAGATTTTATCCGCATATAATACCACTTCTGTGGCAATACGGCTCTCATCCACATTGGTATCCCCAAGCACTTCCTGCACACGGGATAATAATTTGTTCCGATAATCCTTTAAGATTTCTTCGCTATGTTCATTAATGTAATCCACCATGGAAAGCATACCATCAAGTTTCTCGATTAAATCCTTGGCAAGATGGGAACCTTCCTGCTCTCTTGCGTTCTTCATCTGTTCGCAGGCAAGTACAAATGCCTGTTTTGTCACTTCAAATAATTCTTCCTCTTCCGGATCCTTATTCTCCGTAACTACAACTTCTGGAAATCTGGCAAGACTTCCCACACGAACATCATTCTCTAACTGAAATTCTTCCTGCATCTCCCGAAAGATTTCTAAATACTTCTTTGCCACATCCTTATTATACTGAATCGTCACATCGGATTCAGAAATATTCTCATAGGCAATGTAAATATCCACCTTACCACGATTTAAATACTGCTTTAAGATTGCTTTTAAATCGGACTCATAGGCGTTTAATTTTCTAGACATCTTCAGGGAAAGGTCCAAATAACGATGATTTACGGACTTCATTTCTACGGATACCTTATAATTGGTTCCCGTTGCTTCCCCTCGGCCAAAGCCAGTCATACTCTTAATCATGATTTACCTCGATTCTGTGCTCTGCTCTCATGGCAGGTAAAATATATTAACTGATGTCGCAAGGCCATGGTCTCTAAGAATCCCATAGCCCGGTCAATCTTTTCTGCATCTAAATTCACCAATGGATCATCTAACATCATAAATGGCTTTTCCCCAGTAAACATGGCTTCCACTAAAGCAAATCTAGTACATAGGGCTAACATGTCCTGATATCCTGCGGACAGTGCTTCCACACTATAACTCTTTCCGCCCCCTCTGACACGAATTCCAAAATCCGCATCAATGGACACATCCTCCATCATGGCACCATTTAAAATCTCCACATTCTTTCGAAAATTTTCCTGCATGGTTCCCATGTAATTACTCTTATACTGTTCGTTGGCCTTCTTTAAGAATTCCTTGGTTAACAGTAATAAATCATATTGCTGTTTGGCTTCTGCAATCTTCTCCTGAATATGCTCCTGCATCTGTAGAAGATCCGTCTCATCCTCTTCCATATTCTGAATCGCGGCAATTTCTCTGGTAAGCTCATTTCGCTTACTCATTAATTCCACCATTCCCTGGTTGAGATTTTGCTCCTCGGAAGATAATTCTTCTAAGCTGTGTTCGGGTTTCGTTAAGAAACGAATGCGATCCATCTCTTGGCGATTGGTCTCCTCGAACTCTAAGACTTTCTTCTTTGCTTCATCACTATGTTCCTTTAAGGTGGAAACTTCACTGATCTTCTTCTCAATCTCTAATAAGGAAGCATAGAAACTACTTTTATCCGTAATCTGAAAATGCACCAGATAATTTTCGATACTTTTATGCACCTGCTCCTTCTCTAGCACAATATTGCGTTGCATCTGCTTCGCACCCTGAATCAATGCATCGAGTTCCATCATACGGGAATCATAGGCCTTCTTTAATTTGGTATTTCTCGTAGCAGAAGCCACCATTCCAATAATTCCAAGGATAATACCCACAAAGATGGCAGCCAAAGGCACATACAGCCCAAATTCCCCTTCCATCCAAAGAAAGATTCCAAGGGCAGCCAGTAAAATTCCAAGAACCAATAAAATCATGGTACTTACCGGAGGCTTCTTCATGGCTAAAAACTGCTCCGTTAAGCCATCTTTTTTATATTCCTGTTCCCGGATATTCTCTTCCTCGTCCCGGTACTGCTCTTCTAATTTGGAAAGACGCTCCGCATCTCGTTTCTTGGCATTAATCTGACTGGCAAGTTCCGGCTCTTCAAAAAAGAGTCGTTCCATATCCAACTTAGATTTGGCCTCCATCTGGGACTTTACCAGACTATCATAATGATCCTTCTTCGCCTTCAGTCCGTCATACTCACTGGTTTCCTTGGTAAGCTGACGAAGAATTCGCATGGCACTGGTCACTTCCGTCTTCTGCTCATCCACATGTTTTAAGGCCTCCTGCAACTCTTCATAACTCTGTTCCCGATTCTGTAATTTATACAGCTTATCATTCACCATCGTTAATTCATTCTGCAGATCACTGATCTTACCACGATTTCCCGTCTTCACATATTCCTTCATATGTCCATCCAACAAAGAAACCGCTAATTCATAGCCTTCCACATTCTCTTCCTGACCAGTCATATTATTTAACCTTGCCACCATGCGGTCGGAGGATTTCACAGCCATTCCATTCTGTGGAACAAAGGTGGTATGCTCAAAGGTATTCGCATCCATCCCAAAGATTTCCTCCCCAGGACAGGGACCAAAATCCTTACTTTCAAGCCCCGTGGTTTCATCAAAGAGACGATACGTGTCATCCTTGCGCTTTTCCCCGAAAAATCGCTCAATCCGGTACTGCTTTCCCTTCATCTCAAAGACTAAACTACCACCAAAACTTCCACCCTGCCAAGGCAGATAATGCTTTCTTTCATTCTCGGAAAGACTTCTTTTCGTAGTAGCTTCCAAACCATAGAACATGGCCTTAATGAATGTTGCAAATGTAGTCTTTCCCCATCCATTCTCTTCCAGAATAATATTTAATCCATCCTGGAAGGTATATTCCAACTCTTTATGTTTTCCAAAATTCTCAATATAACAACGAATTAATTTCATGAATCAAAATCCTCCCCAGCAAGGGCTGCTAACCCCATATGAAGGATGGAGGCCTTCTGGTCCTCCGGAATCGCTGCCGCAAGTACCTGACGGATAAATTCACCCCGCAGTGTTGGATCATAACGGTATTCCTCCACAGGAACCACCGTCTTTGTTAGATCCTTGCAACGACCAAAATAATAATTCTGCTCCAAATACTGATTTACCAGGTCCAGATTCTTCTCACAATCCAAGGAAAGATCCCCCACGAAAGTGATCTTCACTAAATCGCTAGAATCCACAGAAATTAGAGCATCCTGTACTTTCTTTAACATCTGTGCCGTATTCTCACAATTGGAAACATCCACAATCTGATGTCGTAGAATTCGACTAGACATTGGGACAAAATGGTGGGTCAACACACCTTCATTGATTTCAATCAGGGAAAATCCCTTCTCCCCGCATTCGTCAAAGCCACGACCATCCAGACATCCACTATATACATACACACCCCTCTCATCCAGGGTGCCTTCTTTATAGGTATGAAGATGTCCCAGAGCCAGATAATCAATATCATGCCCTGCAAGTTTCTTTAAGGAAATCAATTCTCCCGGCATGGATGTATCCGGTACCACCTCTCCATGTAATACCACAATATTCTTTTTTCTACTTTCTAATTGGAGGGATTCATAGATTGTGGAAGAATTCTCCTTGGTTAATTCCACACCACAGATGGACACATCTGCAAAATCATATTTCGTCCATTCCTCCGCAAAAAAGAACAAATTCTCTGGAGGATCCGGCATGGTATAAAGGAAATTCTCACAGTCATGATTACCGCGAAGATAAAGAAAAGAAATACCAGGATTCTGTCGTATGGCATCTAAAATAAGATTTTGTACCTTTAAAGACACATTCTCCGTATCAAAGAAATCTCCTGCAATAATAATTGCACTAACCCAGTTCTTTCTGGCATATTCCACCATACGAAGAAAAGTCATGAGGATCTCATTTTTTCGTTCCCTGGCCTTTTGGCTTGTAAGAACGGACTCCATCTTAGAATCCAGATGCAGATCCGCACAATGAATAATTTTCATAGATACACCCCTAAATCGGTCTTTTTTCGCCTCTCGCTTCATTAAGACCACATTCATAATTATTTTATCAAAGATAAGGGGACTTTGCAATAAAATCGGGGAGACAATCGAGTAGGGGAGATTTATCTGCCCTAAAAGCCGCGCGGCCCGTGCTCGGCTTTAGCCGGGATATTTCATTGCACGGTCCTGTGCATAAAAAAGCTCCGGAAAAGAATTCCGGAGCTTTTCACCTATCAACTAGGAATACTTTATGAATTTTCTTTAGCAGAATTTACAATCTGAATAAATTCTGAACGAAGGGATGCACCACCCACTAAAGCACCATCAATATTGGCTTTGGTGAATAATTCTGGAGCATTGTTGGATTTTACAGAACCACCATACTGAATTCGAACTGACTGAGCAGTGTCATCATCATAGAGTCTTGCAATTTCCTTACGAATGGCAGCACATACTTCTTCCGCCTGATCACTGGTGGCATTCTTGCCAGTACCGATCGCCCAGATCGGCTCATAGGCGATAATCATACGTGCAACCTGATCCTTCGTAACCCCCGCGAGATCTTTTACAATCTGATCACGGATGAATTCCAGTGTAATTCCTTCTTCTCTTTGTTCCATGGATTCTCCACAGCAAAGGATTGGAATGATTCCGGATTCAAAGGCTTTACAAACCTTCTTATTAATCATCTCATCATCTTCTTTAAAATATCCCCGGCGTTCCGAATGACCTAGGATTACATAGGACACGCCTGCATCCACAAGCATCTCTGCAGAAATCTCTCCCGTATATGCGCCCTTCTCCTCGAAGTACATATTCTGAGCACCCACTTCAATGCCGGTGCCAGCTAATAATTCCTTCGCAATCAAAAGATCAATGGCTGGAACACAGAATAAGATATCCACATCCTTCGTATCTAAGGATGGTTTTAATAACTCCAACAGGTCTCTCGCCTCCGTTGGAGTCATATTCATCTTCCAATTACCCGCAATAATCTTCTTTCTCATCATTGAATCTCCTTCTCGTATAATCTACCCCAATATATACTCTATCTAATACGTAACATTAACTGTCTCTAATATTGAAATTCAAAGACTTACGAACGAATAATTATTTGTCGTCCGCTGCAACAACTCCTGGAAGAGCCTTTCCTTCAAGGAACTCTAAGGAAGCTCCACCACCAGTTGAGATATGGCTCATCTTATCACCAAGTCCCATCTGATTTACTGCCGCTGCTGAATCTCCACCACCGATGATGGTTGTTGCGCTTGCCTTAGCAAGAGCTTCTGCAACTGCAAGAGTACCTGCTGCAAGAGTAGGATTCTCGAATACACCCATTGGTCCATTCCATACTACGGTCTTAGCATTCGCTACTGCATCTGCAAAGATTTCACGAGTCTTTGGTCCGATATCGCATCCTTCACGATCTGCTGGCATGTTGTTCACATCCACAACAACGGTCTCGATTGGAGCGTCGATTGGGTTAGGGAACTCGCCGATGGTTACAGCATCCACTGGAAGAAGAAGTTTCTTACCAAGCTTCTTAGCCTTCTCCATCATCTCATTACAGTAATCCAACTTGGTATCATCCAACATGGACTTACCGATTTCCTTACCCTGAGCCTTTAAGAAGGTATATGCCATACCACCACCAATAATCAGGGTATCAGCCTTCTCTAATAAGTTATCAATTACATTTAACTTATCAGCAACCTTCGCACCACCTAAAATTGCAACAAATGGACGAACAGGATTCTCAACAGCATTTCCTAAGAAATCAATTTCCTTCTGCATTAAATAACCAACTACATTGGAACCACCCTTAGCGGTAATATACTTGGTTACAACAGAAACAGAAGCATGTGCTCTATGGGAAGAACCAAATGCATCACATACATAATCATCTGCAAGATCTGCTAATTCCTTGGCAAAAGTCTCGCCTGCTTCTTCTGGCTTGGTCTCTTCCTTACCACGGAAACGAGTATTCTGTAATAATACTACATCTCCTTCATTCATAGCTGCAACAGCTGCAGTTGCATCTGCTCCAGTTACATTATAATCTGCAACGAAGTTTACCTTCTTGCCAAGCTTCTCAGAAAGAGCTACAGCTACTGGAGCTAATGATTCATCTTCATTAGGACCATTCTTTACCTTACCTAAATGGGAGCAAAGGATTACCTTGCCACCATCGTTCATCAATTTCTTAATTGTAGGAAGAGCAGCAACGATACGAGTCTCGTCGGTGATCTTACCTGCCTTTAAAGGAACGTTGAAGTCGCAACGTACTAACACACGCTTTCCTTTTACATTAATGTCATCAACACTTTTCTTATTTAATGCCATTGTAATGCCTCCTCTAACATAATCTAGTGAGTTATTTTTTTCACTAACCAAAAAACAAAAAGGGTCCGGCCCAACGACCGGACCCTTAAAAGGCCTTCTTAACTTGAGTCTAAAAATTAGCCTAACTCAGCGAAGTACTTGATTGTACGAACCATCTGGCTGGTGTAAGAGTTCTCGTTATCATACCAAGAAACTACCTGTACCTGATAGGTTGTATCATCAATCTTAGAAACCATTGTCTGAGTAGCATCGAAGAGAGAACCAAATCTCATACCGATGATATCGCTAGAAACGATTTCTTCTGTATTGTAACCGAAGCTTTCAGTTGCCTGAGCCTTCATAGCTGCATTGATAGCATCCTTGGTTACTTCCTTATCAGTCTTAATAACAGCGATAAGAATTGTAGTAGAACCTGTTGGGGTAGGTACACGCTGTGCAGCGCCGATTAACTTACCATTCAGTTCTGGAATAACAAGACCGATTGCCTTAGCAGCACCAGTAGAGTTAGGAACGATATTAGCAGCACCTGCTCTGGATCTTCTCTTATCACCCTTTCTCTGTGGTCCATCAAGGATCATCTGATCACCAGTGTATGCATGAATTGTGGTCATGATACCGGACTGGATTGGAGCGAAATCATTTAAAGCCTTAGCCATAGGAGCTAAGCAGTTCGTAGTACAAGAAGCAGCAGAGATGATCTTATCATCCTTGGTTAAAGTCTTGTGGTTTACATTGTAAACAATTGTTGGAAGATCATTTCCAGCTGGAGCAGAAATAACAACCTTCTTAGCACCTGCATTGATATGAGCCTGTGCCTTATCCTTAGAGGTATAGAAACCAGAACACTCAAGAACTACGTCTACACCAATCTCACCCCATGGGCAATTATTAGCATCTGGGAACTTGTAGATCTTAATTGTCTTACCCTTAACAGTAATTGTACCAGCCTCATCATCAGCGGTAACATCACTCTCGTGACCAATTTCTACATATCTGCCCTGTGAAGTATCATACTTTAAAAGATGAGCAAGCATAGATGGAGTTGTTAAATCGTTAATTGCAACAACTTCATAACCTTCTGCACCAAACATCTGTCTGAATGCAAGACGACCAATACGGCCAAAACCATTGATAGCTACTTTAACAGCCATTTTTTAATTCCTCCTACAAAGAAATATTCTTACAACGACCTACAATATTAATCGCTGCGAGATTGTTAAATTTTCAACCAAGAACAATATTACTAGATTTGCCCTAAAATATCAAGTCTTAATTTCCAAAGATTTCATTCCTTTTCCCAAATACAGCCGAACTCCGTCTTCCTATGGCTTCAAGCTTAAGATTAGAAAGAAAATACCAATCCTTATCGTTCACACTTCCAGTAAAATACCGAATATGGTGGAAGAACACTGCCACCACCAAAATCATGTTCCGCGCCACTAAGAAGGTCCAGGGCTTTCCCACATCCTGCATCAAAATGAGCTTGGTATTCCTGCTCTTCTGCATTAATGGCAATAAGCACCCGCTCCCCATCCACAGCACGTTCAAAAATATACTGACGATTGGTCAGTAGTACCATACGATAACTTCCATAGCACAGGGCTTTACTTTCTTTATGTGCTTTCACACACTTACTAATCCACTGTGTCAGTTCATTTTCCGTAGGCATCTCAATATATGGACGAATTCCCGCATCACTTCCATTCTCCTTCTGTCCCTTGATTCCCCACTCACTACCATAGTAGATACAAGGAATTCCAGGCATGGCACATAACAGTCCATAAATTAAAGGAAGGTGATTGGCATTATTTAATACCGTGGCAATTCGATTCACATCATGATTATCCACAAAATTCAAAAGATGCTTTCCCCGATACAGACACCACGCCTCCGGGCCAAACTGTCTGGCAATACTATGAGCAATCTCAAATAAATTCATGGAATTAAAGCTAGAATACAATCCCTTATAGCATTCATAGTTCGTTACGGAATGGAGGCGATCCTCCCCCATCTTCATATTATAGTCCCCATGAAGCATCTCTCCTAAGAGCCAAAACTCTGGCTTAATAGAATTCGCAAGTTCCCTTAACTCCCGAACAAATCCATCCTCTAAGCAGTACGCCACATCCAGTCGAAGTCCATCAATATCAAGCTCCTTCACCCACAGTCGAATGCAGTCCTTTAAATACTCCTTTACCTGTGGATTGTAAAGATTTAACTTCACCAGGTTATAATATCCTTCCCAGCCTTCATACCAGAATCCATCCTGATAGTCATTATTTCCATCAAAATTAATGTGGAACCAATCCTTATAAGGGGAATCCCATTTCTTTTCCTTCACATCTTGAAAGGCCCAAAAACCTCTTCCCACATGATTGAAGACGCCATCCAAAACCACACGAATTCCTGCTTCATGAAGGGAAGAAACCACCATCTTCATATCTGAAAAATCACCCAGACGGCAATCGATTTTTTGATAATCCCTGGTATCATATCCATGACAGTCACTTTCAAAGATGGGACAAAAATACACCGCATTCACCCCAAGCTTTTTTAAATGAGGGATCCAATCCACTACCTTTCGAATCCGATGGGACTGCACCCCATCATTAATCTCCGGTGCCCCAAGCATCCCCAGGGGATAGATCTGATAAAATACCGCTTCATCATACCACATAAGAACGCCCCCCATCTATTTCACCTGCAAATGTAATTTCAGGATCTCATATACCTTATCCGTGATCTCATCCGAAACCTTGCATTGATTCCATAACTCATATGCTTCCACACCCTGGTATAGAAGCATGGAAAGTCCATTCATAGCCGGCTTTCCAACAGCCTGGCATTTCTTCATAAAGGCAGTGGTGGCAGGATTATAGATAATATCCACACCCACAGCCAGTTTTTCATAAAATTTCCCATCATCAATAATCACTTCATTCACATTGGGAGCAAGTCCCACACTTGAAGTCTGAATACAGATATAATTGGATCCGGAAAGTTTCTCATATTCGGAAAGCATCATGGGATGAATCACGTCTCTTTCGTAGGCCTGATTCACTGATTCTGCAATGGCTTTGGCCTTATCCAAGGTACGATTCAGAAGATAAACTGCCTTCGCTCCTTCCTGGGCACAAAGCACATTAATCGCTCTCGAAGCACCACCCGCCCCAAGAATGATCACTTCCTGATCCTTTAAGGTAATGGAATTGCGAAGTAAGGCCCGCTTTAGTCCTAAAATATCCGTATTATAACCCTTATAGCCACCTTCCACACTAACCAGGGTATTCACAGCACCGATTTTTTGTGCCAAAGGATCAATCTCTTTAAGATAAGGGATCACCGCACTCTTATGAGGAACGGTCACATTCATTCCAAGAATCCCCAGGGCTCTTGCACCTTCTACGGCCTTGCCCACGCCCTCTTCGCTGACACAGAAAGTCACATAGGCCATATTATTTCCAATCATCTGAGAAATTGTATTATGAATTAATGGGGAACAGGAATGCTTTACTGGATTTCCAATTAACCCACATAATTTCGTTGTTGCATCAATATTCATGATTTCCTCCCGTATGTATCTATTCTTGTAATATCCACACTAACACAGTATATTGTATCATATTTCCCCTAAAAAAACCCAAGAAAAAAGGACCGCCCAAAAAGGCAGTCCTAAAATTTCCCTTAAGAAATCCATAATTTCCAAAAAAAGATTAAACTCGAGAAGAATACTCTCCAGTTCTAGTATCAATACGAATAATATCGCCCTGGTTAACGAATAAAGGAACCTTAACCTGTGCACCGGTCTCAACGATTGCTGGCTTGGTAGCACCTGTTGCAGTATTACCCTTAACACCTGGCTCAGTATCTGTAACTACAAGTTCTACAGAAATTGGTGGCTCAATTGCAAATACCTGTCCATTGTGGGAACGAAGCTTTACATTCTCGCCTTCCTTAACAAACTTCATGGAATCCTTTACATCATCCTCGGATACCATAACCTGCTCAAAGGTGTTGTTATCCATAAATACAAAAAGATTACCATCCTTATAAGAATACTGATATTCTGTAGTTTCAATCATAGCTGTAGGAAGCTTATCGGTTGGTGCAAATGTTGTTTCAACAACACCACCATTCTTGATGTCCTTTAACTTTGTACGTACGAAAGGTGAACCCTTACCAGGCTTAACATGCTGGAATTCGATAATTGTACAAACCTTTCCTTCGTATTCTACTGTGAGTCCGTTCTTAAAATCACCTGCTTGTACCATTAAATGATACCTCCTTAAAAAATCTCAAAATTTATTGTATCCTATGTCATAATTTTTTGCAACAAAAAATTGCCAAGGTCTAAGCCTTGGCAAATTCATCGAAGATCTCCTTCCAAAGATCATTCATACTTTTTCCATCCGTCTCCACAATAATATCACATAAATCTTCATAGGTATCATTGCGAAGGGCAATCAATTCTTCAATCCGCTGTGCTAAGTCATGTCCTGCAAGAAGTGGTCTGGAAGTATCGTTGGAAAGTCGTCGAACCAGTTCCTCTTTGGATGCGGCTAAAAATACAATCTTTCCCAGTTCCTGTAACATGGGCTGATTTTCAGGAGTCATGGGAAGTCCACCACCCACCGAAATCACACTGGATTCTTTTAACATCTTCTTTCGCTCAGGGTCCTGATCACTGCGACCAAGAAGCATCTTTAAGGTTTCCGTTTCAAGGGAACGAAAATATCCTTCCCCCTCCATGGCAAAGATCTCCTTCACGCTACGCCCTTCTAAGGCTTCAATAAATTCATCCGTATCCACTAAATTCATGGCTTGTTTATCCGCCAACCACTGTCCAAATGTTGTCTTACCGGAACCCATAAAACCAATCAGTACAATATTCATAATAATGTCTCCTTATGCCTTTTCCGATATCGCTGATAACATAATAGAATAGGATATTCTAAAAAACGCTTTAACACAATCTGGATCTCTTCTTTAGGATTAATGGGTTTCGTTAAAATACTTACGATTCCAACTCTTTTAGCCCCCCATACATCCGTAAAAAGCTGATCCCCTACAAAAACCGTATTCCACACCGTGGTTTCCATATATTCCATGCCCTTTAAATATCCACGTTTCATGGGCTTATTCGCTTTAAAAACATATTCACATCCCACGGCATCCGCAAAACTTTTCACTCTTGGTTCTTTATTATTGGAAATCACACAGGACTTTAAACCAATCCTACGTAAATTCTCAAAGAACTGAATAATCTCCGGTGTGGCTGGAGCTCCATGCTCCACTAAGGTATTATCAATGTCAAAAAGAATTCCCCGATAGCCCTGATCATATAATTTCTGAAAATCAATCTGATGAATGCTGTCCTTCAAAGCATCGGGATAAAACACATTGGCCATAACTACTCCAAAAACTTCTTTAACTCATCCATGAATGTTCCAACATCCTTGAATTCACGATATACGGAAGCAAAACGCACATAAGCTACGGCATCCACTTCCTTTAATTTCATCATAACGATTTCACCAATCTTTGAGGTTGGAACTTCACGCTCTCCTAAAGAGAATACGGCCGCTTCCACTTCATCCACAATCTTGTTGATCTCTGCAACGGATACTGGACACTTGTAGCAGGAACGAAGAATACCTGCTTCAATCTTACGACGATCATAAGGCTCTCTCTTGTCATCCTTCTTAATTACAATGAGAGAAATCATTTCAATCTTCTCGTAGGTTGTGAAACGCTTCTTACAAGCAGGGCATTCACGTCTACGACGGATGGAATTATTATCCTCCACTGGTCTGGTGTCAACTACACCAGTGTCTTCATTCCCACAAAATGGACACTTCATACTAAACCTCCAATAGTATTTTGTTATATTCCTTTCTAAAAAAAAGACGGCATAGAATTGTTCTACACCGCCTTATTCTCATCGATACATATGATCCTATTTCTTTAAGAAATCTGGAATATTAATTCCACGTTCCTTAACAGTCTGACGAGGCTGTGCAACCTGTGCTGCCTGAGCATTCTGCGCAGCAAAGTTAGGATTAGTCATTGGCTGTCCTGCTGGACGAGCAACCTGGCCTGCATTCACTGGCTGTCCTACCGGACGAGCAGCCTGGCTAAATCCAGTTGCAGCAGCTGCCTGTGGACGAACTGCCTGACCAAATCCAGCGGCACCAGTTGCCTGTGGACGAGCTGTCTGAGCAAAACCAGTTCCCATTGGCGATGCACTGGCAACTCCTGGACGAACGCCTGCATTCTGGCTTGGACGATATCCAAAACCTGCCATAGGATTGGTCTGAACTGGAGCAGAACCATCGTTCACACCAGTTGCAATTACGGTAATCACACATGCATCCGGAACACTGGAGTCTTCCATTGCACCAAAGATTACATTGGCACCTTCGCCAACTAATTCCTGTAAATAATCACCAGCTTCTACTGCTTCCACCATTCCGATATCACCAGTAATATTTAAGATGACATTGGTTGCACCATCGATGGTTGTCTCAAGAAGAGGACTGGAAACAGCCTGCTTAATTGCTTCAATTGCTTTGTTCTCACCGGTAGCAGTACCGATACCAAGATGTGCCACACCTTTGTTAGCCATGGATGTACGTACATCTGCAAAGTCTAAGTTAATTACACCTTCAATATTAATCAGATCGGTAATACCCTGAACACCCTGCTGAAGAACTTCATCCGCCTTCTTTAATGCATCGCTCATGGATGTCTTACGATCAATCACTTCAAGAATCTTATCATTAGGAATGATAATAATGGTATCAACACTTTCCTTTAACTTCTCAATACCCTGCATTGCATTCTCAAGACGGGTCTTACCTTCAAAACGGAAAGGCTTGGTTACAACACCAACAGTAAGAATACCAAGATCCTTCGCTACTCTTGCTACCACAGGAGCTGCACCGGTACCGGTACCACCACCCATACCACAGGTAACGAATACCATATCTGCACCGCTCAATGCCTGCTTAATATCTTCAATACTCTCTTCTGCAGCTTTCTCACCAACTTCTGGCTGAGCGCCTGCTCCAAGTCCCTTGGTAAGCTTCTCACCAAGCTGGATCTGTGTTGGAGCCTTAGAGGTATTTAATACCTGATGATCAGTATTCATAGCAATGAATTCAACACCACCAATATTCTCCTCTACCATTCGATTCACTGCATTGTTACCAGCACCACCTACGCCTACGACGATAATACGTGCTGCTGCTTCGGATTCCGTTGTTTTTATTTCTAACAAGGTTCGGTCCCTCCTTAATAATGAGCCTTATAATAACACTTATCATATATAATATAAAATTTTTAAGAAAATATCAATATTTTTCTTAAATTATGTTTTAACTTTTCCTTATTCATTATCTTTCTTAAAGATAATGGAATGTGTATCCTCGGAAAAATTCTCCATATGCAATGTTCCGGACAAATTAACAAAATTGTCCTTCATTTGGTCTAATTCATACATTTTCTCGGACAAACTATTGGGACTACCAAGCAAGATGGTAATCTTATCAATATAAATTGTCAGATCATAATTAGAACTAATATAAACCCGATCCACCTGCAAGGAATACTTCTCGCAAAGCTGTACCAGATCCTTTAGAATCTCAAATACGGAATCGTCCTCCACTTCTAATTTTTGGTGAAGTACCACATTCGTATAATTAATTCCGTCCACTTGAGGAATTCCCTCAATTAATTCCTGGGAACTATCCACCACCACTCCATCATGATCGAAGTACAGATGATATCCCATATAATTGATATATCCAATAATACTCTTTTCATATACAGTAATTTTTAGACGATTGGGCCATTCCACTTCCACTTCATAATCTTCAACAAAGGGAATAATCACCTTATCCTTCTTACTGGTGTGAAAATAATAAATCAAAGTATTCACATTATATTTTCCACCAAAGATATAATTGGTTAATTCTTCGTCCGTATACCGGGTATTTCCTTCATATACAATCTCCGTGGTTCGAAAGCCCGTGGAAAGTACAAGTATAATACCACTGATTACAATTACAATAATCGCTATGAAGGCCTTATTGGATAATCCAAATCGGTCAAACAACTGATCACCTCGCAACCTGTCAGAAAGCAATTATAACGCTTCTTCTGTTTCTTCTTTCTTTTTTCTGATTTTACTGGAAATATTTAATCCAATGCCCATCTCCGCCAGAAGAATAATAACCGAAGTACCACCATAACTTATGAATGGTAAGGTTACTCCCGTATTCGGAAGTACATTGGTAACCACGGCAATATTAAAGATAACCTGTACCGCAACGTGGGCCATAATTCCAATAGCAATCATAGAACCAAAAAGATCCGGAGCATTGCTGGCAATTAAATATAATCTCCAAATCAGAAAACCAAATAAAAAGATGAGACAAATAGCACCAAATAATCCAAGTTCCTCACATACAATGGAGAAGATCATATCGTTCTGTGCCTCTGGAATATATCCATTCTTTTGAATACTATTTCCAAGTCCCTTTCCAAATAACCCTCCGGAGCCAATGGCATAAAGACCTTGTAAAGTCTGATATCCATAGCTATCACTATAGGAAATTGGATCCCTCCATACAATAATTCGAATTTTGCGGAAGGATGTGGTGTCCGTAATTTCACCAAAAGTAGTTAAAAAGAAAACATAGACAATAATAAATAGTAAAACAACACCTGCACCGATTGCAAACCACTTATAATTGGGGGAAGAAATAAATGACATAATCATTCCAATGGCAATAATTAACAGACCGGAACTTAAATTATCCGTTAACCAATATACAGCAAGTCCAAGAACAAGTGTATAGCATAGCATAACAAAAGTATATTCGAATTGTTTCACTAAAGAACCATATTGTACCACCAAAAATGCAATAAATATAATTAATGCAATCTTTGCAAGCTCCGCTGGCTGGAAGGAGAAATTTCCATAACCAAGCCATCTTCGAGAACCATTAAGGGTTACACCCAATGGACTAAAACGTACCAAAAGGCATAATATCAGGGAAACCACATATGCAACCTTGGCAAATCTCAGATAGATATGATAATCAAAACGAGCCACAAGAAGCATACTTGCCAATCCTATACAGGTATATAAAAACTGTCGATCAAAATAAAAGGACGAATCCCCGAAATTAATTCTTGATTCATATGCACTGGTACTATATAGGATTACCAGACCAAATGCAAGTAGAAACAGGATTGCAACCAAAAGACTGTAATCATAATATTGCGGAATAAATCGAATTTTACTTTTTCTTTTTCTATTCTTTGCCATAAACTTCCCCACCTTACATTCTCTTAATGGCTAGTTGTTGTTTTTTGTTTCGGTTTCTTTCGCCGTGGTAGTTTCTTCCGTAGTTGCTTTTGTGGTAGCCTCGGTAGTTGCCTCGGTGGTTGCATCGGTAGTTGCCTCCGTGGTTGTACCTTCCTCCGTAGTAGCATTCGGATCCGTATAATCCGGATACACATTCATCAGCGGAAGAATATCTTCCATAATGGTATGGGACAATTCACATACGGGGATTGCAGTACCCACCGCATCCACCTGTGGATTATCAATAACAACATAGATGACAAACTGAGGATCGTCACATGGAGCAAATCCAATAAAGGAAATTACATAATCCGTAATACTACGATATCCTAAATTCTTACCATCTTCATCCAGGGCCCAGGTCTCTGCCGTACCAGTCTTACCCCCGATATCATAGCCTTCCACAGCAACACGCTTTCCTGTACCAGTTGCAACAGTGCTTTGCATATATTTACGAAGTAACGCAGAGGTTTCTTCGGTAATGGTCTGACGAATCAAGGTTGGGCGAATGGTCTTCACCACTTCTCCCGTACTAGTCTCAATACGCTTTACCAAATGTGGCTGATAATAATATCCGCCATTTACCAAGGAACAGAATCCTGCAACCAACTGGTGCATATTTACTTCAATATTCTGTCCAAAGGAATTGGTTGCCACGTCCGTAGCATCCATCTTCGAAGCTTCATAGGTAAGACCTGCATCCTCACCTGGAAGATCCACATAAGTACGATAACCAAATCCAAAAATATCCTGATATTTCGCAAGAAGATCTGCCCCAAGTTTCATACCGATCTGCATCAAAGCATCATTACAGGATTGCATAATGGTCTGCTCTAAGGTCAATTCCCCATGACCATAGATATTATGACACTTAATGGTCATGTCCAATACTTTTTCGCTACCATCACACATATAGGTGTCCCCATCATGAACGAGTCCTTCTTCTAAGGCTGCACCCACGGTAAAAGGCTTCATGGTAGAACCTGGTTCAAAAATACTGCTGACACAGTAATTATTCCACAGGGTATACAGGGAATTTAACATAGTTTCATCATCCATGGCATTTAATTCTTCCACAGTATAGATACTGGTCATATCTCGTGGATTATTTAAATCAAATACTGGATAGGAAGCTTCTGCAATGATTTCTCCATTATTCGGATTCATAACAATTACAGCCGTATTATCCGAACCAAATTCCTCATTAAAAGCACGGATATCCTCTTCGATCACAGCCTGTACGGAATAATCAATGGTAGTAACCAGATTATAACCATCCACTGCCGGCTTTACGGTCTTTTCCAGATTTAAGTCACTATCCACATAACCATAGGAAACACCATTCACACCAGTTAATTCTTCATTATAATAGTTTTCTAATCCCAATTCTCCCACAGATGCGCTACTTGCAAATCCAACCACATCACAGGCCAAAGTATCAAAAGGATAATTTCTTACATATTCTTCCTCAAACCAAATTCCACGGATATAGATTGCTTCCTCCGATTCTTCTAACATCTTGTTAAATTCTGAAATCTGATCCTGAGTAAGACCCTTTAATAACTTCTCATAATGGCTATCCGGTTTTGACGCAAGAAGTCCCTCCAAATCGGAACGAGACAGTGCAAAGTATTCTGCCAGGGCACTAAGTGTTGGATCCTTATATTTTTCCGAACTTAATACTACTTTCGGATCCAAGATCAGATTATACACCTTGGAGCTATACGCAAGCACTGTTCCGTTACGATCGGTAATATCTCCACGTTTAAATGGAAGGGAGGAACTATCGTACTGCTGATTATCTAATACATATTTCGAATAACGTTCTCCGTCCTTATAATTAATATAGGTCAAATACACAGCAAGAGCTATTAATGCCAGCGCAATCATAAACACTGTCACTAATAGCTTTTCTCTCATTGCATGATTCAATTCACTATCTTTATATGGCCGACTACTCTTCCTCTTTGCCATAACATGCTCCTCTTTTTAATTAATTGCTGGGAATATTCTGTAATTGTCTTACAGCTTCCATGGTTTCACTCTTATAGGTGATTACCTGATCCTTCTGTGCATACACCATGCCCAATTCATTCATGGCTACTTCACGAATCTCATCATAGTTTACCAAACTTGACATATTCTTTTCAATAAGATCATTTTCATCCTTTAAAGTGATGTATTGAGCATTTAATTCTGCAATCTTATCCTTATACTCATCTTCCATTGCACCAAGATGAATATACTGTACACAATAAAATCCAATTATAAAAAGGACGCCCACTACCATTAACACGGTAATATTGTTCGCATGAATCTCGGATTTGGTATATAACGCCTCTCCCGGATCCATCTTTCTACGATACGCATTAGCCTCCGCCTGGGTTACCACATGTAATCCACGCTTTTTCGAAGTGGTACGATTTTTCGTATTCTTCTTATGACTGTTTCCTGTGCTCTTCTTATGTTTCTTATTCTTCTTGCGTTTATCAACCTGACGTGGATCATCCACTGGTGGTAATTCCAGTACATTGCTACCGGATACGTAAGAAGAATATCCTAATAATTGTTCTCTTGTCTGATAACGATAATCATTGGGTGTAATCTCACGCATGTATTTTCCCCGCTTCCTTAGTTCTAGGACTCCCTAAGTCCTTCGCCATCCATGGCTAAATTTTTTCAAAGATACGTAATTTTGCGCTCTTTGATCTGGAATTCATTTCCAGCTCTTCCTCGCTTGCTTCGATTGGCTTTCTTGTAATCACCTTTCCCTTAGGCTTCTTGCCACATACACATACTGGAAAATCCGGTGGACAAGTGCAAGGGTTTTCCGCATTACGAAAACGAACCTTCACAATACGATCTTCCAACGAGTGGAAGGTAATAATACAAAGACGTCCGCCAGGATTAAGTGCGTCAATCATGGTATCAATGGAATTCTCCAATACTTCCAGTTCATGATTTAACTCAATCCGGATTGCCTGAAACGTCTTCTTCGAAGGATGCCCCCCATTCATACGAATCTTCGCAGGAATCGCTGCTTTAATAACTTCCGTAAGCTGTCCTGTCGTCGTAATTGCTTCCTTCGCTCTGGCATTTACAATATGTTTTGCAATATTCTTTGCAAATTTATCTTCTCCATAATCCCGAATAATTCGGTAAAGATCCATCTCACTGTAGGTATTTACAATATCTGCTGCGGTCATGGAACTACGTTGATCCATTCTCATATCCAGTGGAGCGTCCACTTTATAAGTAAAACCCCGACTTGCGGTGTCTAATTGATAGGAGGATACGCCAAGGTCCAGAACCACCCCATCAACAGATGAGATGCCCTGTCGTTCCAAGACCTTGGCAAAGTTATTATAGTTATCTCTGACGATGGTAACCTTTTTTGCAAATGTTTCTAAACGCTTTGTTGCTGCTTCAATCGCATCTGCATCCTGATCAATACCAATTAATCTTCCATCGTCGGAAAGTCTCTTACATATTTCATAGGAGTGACCCGCGCCACCCAATGTACCATCCACATAGATTCCATGAGGTCGAATTGCTAATCCTTCAATTGTTTCATCCAGTAATACGGATTTATGTTGGAATTCCATGACTGGCACCATCCCGTTTCTTCTATAATCAATCTCAATTTCATATTCGCCAGCTCGAAGCACCGGCCGGCCCTGTTTCCAGGTCCCTGTCCGACCGGTGCCCCGATCTCCGGCAAAGGAGAATACTATCGTTCTTATAAGGAAAGACCACTTTCTTCCAAACTAGCAAAGGTTGCATCAATATCATCCAACATGATGTCATTCATTGCATTCCACTTGGCCTTATCCCAAATTTCAAATCGCTTACCTGTTCCGACAATCACAACTTCCTTATCCAGTCCTGCGAATTCTCTTAAATTCGTTGGAATCGGAAAACGACCTTGCTTATCTCTTTCACATTCACTTGCCTTAGCAAGGAAGAAACGATTCATCTTTCTAGCTTGTGGATTGGTGGTAATTGGGAGTTTATTTAACTGTTCTTCAAATTCAAGCCAGGCAGTCTGTGGATAACCAAATAAACAGCCATCCGTACCGCAAGTAATCACGAACTTCTCACCGACTTCATCTCTCATCTTTGCTGGAAGAACGGTACGTCCTTTCGCATCTATAGAATGTTCGAATTCGCCCATTAGCATGTCGTGATCACCTCCCTTTCTTGAATCTTTTAGTGGTTTTTATTATCTACCACTTTTCACCGATTTCCTACCACATTTCACCACTTGAACTCATTTTACGGTTATTTTTTGAAAAAATCAAGATTTTTTTGCTCCCTTTTTCCTGGAAAAAGGCGCAAAAAAAGGCTCTGTTGAACATTTTCTTCAACAGAGCCTTAAGCTTAGAATCATATATTGTGTTTTAAAATTTGATTTTAGGATTTCGACCACAAAATATAGTTTTACAAAAATACCCTTCCATTTCTTACAGAAATTGTACTTTATAAATACATCTATTATATGATGGTGGTAGAGATTCCCTATTTTTTATCACATTTGTACCAATAATCTTATACATTGAATCGGAACAGGATTACATCGCCGTCTTTTACCACATAATCCTTACCTTCGATACCAACGATTCCCTTTTCCTTTGCTGCAGAAAGAGAGCCAAGATCCAATAAATCCTGATAATTCACTACTTCTGCTTTAATGAAACCACGCTCGAAATCCGTATGGATCTTTCCAGCAGCCTGAGGAGCCTTCGTTCCTTCCTTAATCGTCCATGCACGGCACTCATCTTCTCCCGCCGTTAAGAAGGAGATCAAACCAAGAAGCTTATAGCTTGCTGCAATTAATTTATCAAGACCTGAGGACTCCACACCAAGATCTGCAAGATATTCAGCCTTCTCCTCATCGGAAAGTTCGGACAATTCCTCTTCTAATTTGGCAGAAATCACAAATACTGCATTGCCTTCCTGCTTCGCAAGCTCACGCACTGCAGCCACATAGGTGTTGCTAGCGCCATCATCCGCCAAATCCTCTTCTGCTACATTGGCAGCATAGATAATTTTCTTAGCAGTTAAAAGATTATATTCGTTAAATGCCTTCTTTAAGTCATCATCCTCTGGCACTTCGAAGGTTCTTGCAGTCTTTCCTTCATTTAAATGTGCGGTAAGATCTTCTAACATGGAAAGTTCCTTGGCAAGGTCCTTATCCATCTTCGCCTGCTTGGAAACCTTGGCAATACGACGCTCTAAGATTTCGATATCGGAATAAATTAATTCCATATCAATGGTCTCAATATCTCTTGCAGGATTCACATTACCTTCCACATGAATGACATTGGTATCTTCAAAACAACGAACCACATGAACAATGGCATCCACTTCACGAATATTGGCAAGGAACTGATTTCCTAAACCTTCACCCTTAGAAGCGCCTTTTACCAGTCCTGCAATATCCACAAATTCAATGGCTGCATGAGTCACTTTCTTCGTATGATATAATTCTCCTAATTTTTCAATTCGCTGATCCGGTACCGGCACGATTCCCACATTGGGATCAATGGTACAGAATGGGAAGTTGGCAGCTTGTGCTCCCGCCTTGGTTAACGAATTAAATAGAGTGGACTTACCCACATTAGGGAGTCCAACGATTCCGAGTTTCATATATTTCTCTTATCTCCTTCTAAAAGTATTGATTTTATTGTGTTTTCAATATTCGTGACACCATGGTCACAGCCTTTTGTATATTAACACATTTCTTTTTATTTCTCTACCCTGAGTATTCATTACTCCGCTGCTTCAATCCATTCGCTAACTAAATACAACGGAACATTAATCATCCAATCCTGTTCTCTATAATCTGCCATAGAAAATCTAATTGGTTTTAAACTATTAATTTCCTCCTATACATGCATCATACATTTTTTAGGGCGAAAAAAACAAGTTATTTTACATTTTTGCATGCGAACTTTCATACAAGCAGCACATTTTTTCAAACGAAAGAAATCGTGTAACCAGATAACCACATAACCACATAGATTATTTAAAATTCTTTAAAATTCTCTTGCATTCCAAATATCTCTGTGATATCATGAACTTCCAACTTAATATGCGTATGTGTATTCATACCGTTGTTTTGATGAATGAAAGCTAGGCAAATTATGCCCTTTTCATCAAAGCAACGGTTTTTTGTTGTGCTTTGAAGCACCTTGACAACTTCATCCATGAATGCCCGAACGGGCCACCCGGGGAAGCCTGCGACGATATGAGCAGGCCAAGGGAATGAGTTCGGCGCAGATCATGACAGGAAAACTTTTCTATGATCCATCAAATATGAGCTGCAAAAAACAGCTCGGCTGAATAATCGAAAGGAGAACGCAAAATATGTTATACGAACAAAACCAAGACTTTTATCCATGGTATGACGACCGCCATATCACTGTGAGACCCCCCCGCCCGAATAATTATGCAATTTCCAATATAGCAAACTCACCGCGCCGCATATATGAATTCCTCGACAGCAAGATTGCCGGAAATGATGAACTAAAAAGAACTGTGGCTTGTGCGGTATACTCTCACTTTATACTTGGGGTCACAGGTCTTCATGGACTTGTCATCGGAAATTCAGGTTGCGGTAAATCTTTTATATTCAAGGTTCTTTCTGAGCTTGTCCCTGTGGTTATAGCAGACTGTAGCAATATGTCTCCTGCCACCTATAAAGGAACCTGCAGATTGACCTCTCCATTAGAGCAACTGTGTAAGAAGACTGAATCCTACACACCTAAGGGAATCGTTGTATTTGACGAATACGACAAGCTTCTTGAAAAGCAAGCAAATTTAAGCGTTGAATCAGAAGTCTTAGTCATGATGACGGGCGGAGATGTATACATCGGTTCCGAAAATGCTTCGGCGGATAAACCCAATATGCTTTGTTCTACTGATGGTATACTGTTTTTCTTTTGCGGAACATTCACAGGTCTTAAGAAATACAAATCGAAAGGAACCTTGGGATTTGTAAGTCAGCAAACAATTTCAGCGGATGATGAACCGTATGTAACAAAAGATGACTTACTTGAAGCAAAAGGCAGTTTATTTTCAAATGAATTCCTAGGACGCATAAGCAGCATCACTTCTGTTGAAAATATGTCTGAGGAGAAAATCCGTTACATCCTGAAAGATGAACGATACTCTCCTATCACACAATTATCCAAGAAATACAACATCGAGCTGTATCTTACAGACGATACATCCGAACGCCTCTGCGTTCTTGGGAGGGACTATGGTCTTCGTGGTATCACGAATGAAATCAATAGCCTTATTCAGAAAAGTCTGTTTGAAACAGATGCACACGTAAAAGAGCTAACACTATAACACACATAAGGAGGATTTATTATGATTACAAGAGCACAAATAATCGATGAATTGAAAATTCGATACCCAAAGTATAGCATCGTTCCCCAAGATATGAATTTCCAATAGGAGGGTCTAAACTATGATGGTTATCGGTTTTGAAACAAAGGACGAGAAAGTATCGTCCATCTATCTACAATCAGATTTTAAAGGAAATGAGCGTCCTGCGACTCTGCAGGATGCTCTCCAGTTAATCTCAGTTGAAAATCCTGCACGTTGCTTCGCCCGTCTCTATAAAAACGGCGTTCTCCAAGAAAACTATTCAGAAGCAGAATGCGAATCTATTGCCGAGATTTCTAACCTTTTGGCTGACTTGTGGCAGTATACGGTAAAACAAGACGCCGACGGTAAGGACATGCGTCCATATATGAACCCATTACACCTTCTGTGTAACTCCTTTATGCTATTAAAAACTCAGCAAGAAATCATAAAACAATATTATGAACAATACGGTCCTCTGACGGATAGCTGATTTTTAGGAGGAATCAATGCTACGAAATTCTGCTTGTAAACACTATAATACAAATGGTCACAAACATTTCACAAATTTTGTTAGCACTCTCTCTTGACGAGTGCTAATCTTAGTAGTATAACATAATCGAACAGAGGAACAGAGAAGACCAAAAGAACGGAATGTTCCAATGATCTAATCCCTCCTTCCCCTTGCTCAGTAGCTATTAACAGTATTGAGTGAAAAGGAGGTAAGCATTATGTTAAGACCTAGTATT
>JAILGS010000052.1 GCA_024696615.1 Lachnospiraceae bacterium | reverse complement strand
TATTTAATTCAGTTGTATTTTGACTTCTCCGGTTATTCGGATATGGCCATTGGTCTTGGAAAGATGTTCGGTTTCGAATTCGAAGAGAACTTCGATTATCCATACCTTAGTAAGTCCATTACGGAATATTGGAGAAGATGGCATATTTCCCTTGGTAATTGGTTCCGTGATTATGTAATGTATCCGGTGATGCGTACGAAAACTGCGGATCGGATTCGTGAAGCAGGAACGAAGAAATTCTCTAAAAAGACGGGAAAGCTTCTTGCCACCGTATATGCTACGGCAGTGGTATGGCTTCTTACAGGAATCTGGCATGGAGCCAACTGGACCTTCTTACTGTTTGGTATCTATCATGGATTTTTTGTCATTCTTCGTATGGTGTTAAAGGAGCCATGGAAGAAGGTGGAAGCCAAGTACCACTTGGAAGGAAAGAAGTGGAATACGGTATGGTGCATTCTTCGTACCATCTGTCTTGCGGCCATTGGTGATGTAATGTTTCGTGCGGATTCCATGACGGAAGCCTTCACCTATTATAAGGCCATGCTTGGCATGGGCGTTGCCGGTGGTGGTGCTACGGAGGCATTATTTTTCTTAAAGAATTTTGCAGGATTATATCTTCTTGGAATCCTTGGGTTCTTCCCGGTGGTGAAGAAATTAAAGGAGACTACGAAGGTCAAGGAGGAAGTCAAGGATGCTATCGAAGCCATCTATCTAATCCTGGTACTGGTGATCAGTATTAGTTACTTAACTCGTGGAAGTTATAATCCATTCGTATATTTTAATTTCTAAAAGGGCACTGGAAGGAGTAGCAAATGAAAGTACATCATGTGGGCTATCTTGTGAAGGATATGGAAGCAGCCAAGAAGGAATTTATGGCTCTTGGATATAGTGATGGCGAAGTGACCAGGGATGAATACCGTGGGATCGATATCGCCTTCATCCATAATGGTGGATACTGTGTGGAATTAATTACCCCCTATCGGGAGGATTCTACGGTATCGGGATTAATGAAAAAATTGAAGAATTCTCCATATCATCTGTGCTATATCTGCGAGAACTTAGATGCAGAAGTGGAGCGCCTTACAGCGAATGGCTATGTACAGATGGGAGAAGCCAAGGAAGCACCGGCCATTGATGGACATCGAGTGGTGTTCTTAATGAATGGAAGCCTTGGAATGATTGAACTTGTGGAAGGAAATGAGGGGGATTTTGCATGAAAAGCAAAAATCTTGGACAATGGCTTGTAACCATAGGATTTTTAGGAATTCTTGGGGCGATGTTCTTATCCGTCATCGGACAATTCCTCATCCGAAATGTGGCCATTGAATTATTACATATGGATAATGGACTTACGAACCTGTCAGTGACGGGAGCGGACGACTATTATGTGGATGTGAACTGGGAAGAAGAATACCCTTATGAAGAAGGGCAGGAGCCATATGAGAATGTGATGGCGAAAGAAGCGAAAGAAGCGGATGCCCATGTGGTTCACATCAATAATAATCCGGTAGCGGGAGGAATTCTTTCCGTGGTGAATCTGATCGATAAATACGCTTCCGACTATCTGGCTTTCAAAGAAGAGATGAAGGTACCAAGTGCCATCTTTGATTCCCTGATTGGAAATCGCATGGTGGATGAGAGTAATATCTTTCTTCGTACCAAGAGAGAAGATCTTCTCTTAGTCCGAAGCCCATTCAAGGAAGAATATACTGCCGAAGAACTGGATGTGACAGAGCTTGCAGACAGTGTGGAAGGATTAGCGGATTATCTAAAGGCACAGGGGATTGATTTTCTCTATGTGCAGTCCCCGATGAAGGAAGATGTTAGGGATGCTTCCTATATGGAACAGTACGGCCCGGCCTATTCCACGCTCCTTGCGGATGCGTTAATGGAAGAGTTGGAAACACGGAATATTGATACCCTGGATCTTCGAAAGAACTTAGAAGAAAGTGGAAGAACGGTGCATGAAAGTTTCTTTGAAACGGACAATCACTGGAATATCGATACGGCTCTCTGGGCAACGGGAGAGATTGCGAAGGTATGTAATGAAAAGTACGGATTTACCTTCTCTTTAGGATTTTGTAATCCGGAGAATTTCTTTGTAAAGACCTTCGAGGATTTCGTACAGGGAACCATCGGTCGAAGCGTCACCTTGTGGAATCAGGGATATGATGATATTCATGTCTTTGTTCCAAAGTATGATACGAATCTAAGGGTGGAGATCCCAAGCCGTGGATTAGACCTTGTGGGAGAATTTACGGAAGTATTATTAAATCCGGTGAATTTTAAGAATCGCTCCACGGTATATCATGGTGCCTATGATGGATTTGCCTATTCGAAGCCACCGGTGACAGAGATCACCAACTATATGGATGTGCAAAATAACGAAAAGTCGATCCTCTTCTTACGAGAGTCCTTCGCAGGACCGGTACTTGCCTATCTTTCCCTGGGTGTGGGACGCGTGACTGCAGTAACACCGGAAGGATTTACGGGAAGTATTGAAAGTTATATTGCGAAGGAACAGCCGGATTTAGTGATCGTGCTTTATACGGCGCCAACCACCAATCAAATGAGTACCAAGTACGATTTTAAGTAAGTTGATTATCTGTGGTAATTGTGGTAGAATTACCCAATATGGGATTTTTAACGATCACAGTATTTGAAGAGATTAGGAGATTGATAGAATGAGCAAAGTTGCTTTAATCACAGGTATTACAGGTCAGGACGGTTCTTTTCTTGCAGAACTGTTATTAGAGAAGGGTTATGAGGTTCACGGAATTACCCGTCGTGCTTCCATTGCCAATACTTCCAGAATTGATCATTTGATTGCAAAGAATGCAATTACACTTCATGATGGAGATCTTTCTGATTCTTCATCCATTATTCGTATTTTAGCGGAAGTTCAGCCGGATGAAATCTATAATCTTGCAGCACAGAGCCATGTTCAGGTATCTTTCGATGTTCCTGAGTATTCCGGTGATGTGGATGCAATCGGCGTTCTTCGTGTATTAGAGGCAATTCGTATCCTTGGAATGACCAAGAAGTGCAAGTTCTATCAGGCTTCTACTTCTGAGTTATATGGTAAGGTGGAGGAAGTTCCACAGCGTGAGACCACTCCATTCCATCCATACAGCCCATATGCGGTTGCAAAGCAGTATGGTTTCTGGATTACCAAGGAATATCGTGAAGCATATGATATGTTCGCTGTGAATGGTATCTTATTCAACCATGAATCCGAGCGTCGTGGCGAGAATTTCGTTACCCGTAAGATTACTTTGGCAGCAGGACGTATTGCAGAGGGCTTACAGGAGGAGCTGCAGTTAGGAAACTTAGATTCCAAGCGTGACTGGGGTTATGCTAAGGACTATGTGGAATGTATGTGGTTAATCCTTCAGCAGGAGACACCGGACGATTTCGTCATCGCTACCGGCGAGCAGCATACCGTTCGTGATTTCACCGAGAGAGCATTTAAGGCCAACGGCATTACGTTACGTTGGGAAGGCACCGGTGCGGATGAGAAGGGTATCGATGTAGCAACAGGTAAGGTTTTAGTTACTGTGAATGCTGCATGGCTTCGTCCTACGGATGTGGATAATCTCTGGGGTGACCCAACCAAGGCGAAGACCGTACTTGGATGGAATCCACAGTCCACTTCCTATGAGCAGTTAGTTGAAATCATGTCCAAGCATGACCGTGAACTTGCCAAGCGCGAGAAGGCAGCACTTTCTAAGTAATTGTTGATAAAGACGTTTAGGGGCTTACTGTTGCATGCAATGGTAAGCCTTTGTTACGCAAATATAAGAAGGAAGATGAAAAAATGATGGAGAAAAATGCCAAGATTTATGTAGCCGGACATCGTGGAATGGTTGGTTCCGCCATCGTGCGTGAACTTACACGCCAGGGTTACACCAATATCATTACCCGCACCCATAAGGAGCTTGATTTAACTCGTCAGGATCAGGTGGAAGAGTTTTTTGCGAAGGAAGCACCGGAGTATGTATTCCTTGCAGCTGCCAAGGTGGGAGGAATCATTGCCAATCAGTCCGCACTTGCAGATTTTATGTATGACAATATGATCTTAGAGATGAATGTGATTCATGCAGCTTGGAAGAATGGCTGTAAGAAGTTAGAATTCTTAGGTTCTTCCTGCATTTATCCAAGAATGGCTCCACAGCCAATGCCGGAGTCCTGTCTTCTGACGTCCGAGCTTGAGAAGACCAACGAGGCCTATGCTCTTGCTAAGATTTCCGGTTTAAAGTACTGCGAATTCTTAAATCGTCAGTACGGAACGGATTATATCTCCGTGATGCCAACCAATCTCTACGGACCAAATGATAATTATCATCCGGAGCACAGCCACGTGCTTCCTGCTCTCATCCGTCGGTTCCATGAAGCGAAGGAAAGTGGCGCAAAGAGTGTAACTTGCTGGGGCGATGGCTCACCACTGCGTGAGTTCTTATATGTGGATGACCTTGCGAATCTTTGCGTCTTCTTAATGAATAACTATAGCGGCAATGAAACGGTCAACGCCGGTACCGGTAAGGAATTAACCATTAAGGCATTAACGGAATTAGTTGCTAAGGTAGTCGGTTATGAAGGAGAAATCCTCTGGGATACCACCAGACCGAATGGCACACCAAGAAAGCTTTTAGATGTATCCAAGGCAACCAAGCTTGGCTGGACCTACAAGACCGAGTTAGAAGATGGCATTCGCCTTGCCTATGATGATTTCTTACATAATCCAATGCGTGCAGAGCGCTAGGATGCTATGAATTAGACTGGAACAAGCCTGGATTTCCGGGCTTGTTTTTCTATGTGGG
>JAILGS010000095.1 GCA_024696615.1 Lachnospiraceae bacterium | reverse complement strand
CTGCCCCCTCATAGAACACAACCACCGTACCAGGACCCGTATGAACCCCAATCGTACCACCAATTGGGAAAATCTTTACCTGACCACGAAGATTTGGAAATGTCTCTTCAATCATATCCTTCATAATATTGGCCTTTTCCTCATCCCACTGGGATAAGAAACATTTGCCGGAATAGTTCACACCATCCTTAGCTTCCGCCTTCATACGCTCTACCATATATTCCATGGCCTTCTTCTTACCACGGATCTTGTCCACTACCTTTAACGTTCCATCGGAAATCATATCAATAATTGGGCAAATATTTAACACCTTAGCAATTGCACCAGCACCCTTGGATACACGACCACCCTTAATTAAGAAGGTCAAATCCGTGGATAAGACAGTCAGACGGAATTTTAAACGATTATTTAATAACCAATCCTTGCACTCATCCAGGGAAGCACCGCCATCCTTTAAGTCCGCAAGGTAATCCATGATCATACCAAAACCGGAGGAAGCATTATAAGAATCCACGATTTCAATACGACGATCCGGATACTTATCAGAAAGTTCATCCCTTGCTGCATTGGCAGAATTAATGGTTCCAGAAATTCCATGGGCCAAAGTCACATGAAGAATATCCTTCCCTTCCTTTAAAATCGGCTCAAATAAATCAATATATTCTGCAGTACCAACCTGGGAGGAATGAACATCTACGCCACCCATCATCACATCGTACATTTGCTGATGGGTAACGCTAACTCCAATATTATCATCATACTCCTGGTCGCCAAGATAAAGATGGAAAAATGCGTAACGAATTCCCCTCTTTTCATACCATTCTGCATTCAAATCCGCGGTGGATTCACAGGTCAAAATAAAATCACTCATAATAATCCTCTCTTACTTCCATAGTATTTTGTATGTAGTTTTAAAAACTACATGTCGGAATGTGTATATCTCATTAACCCATGGTCAGTATAACATAGCCCATATCCTGTCACAAGAAAAAACCAGTTCCTCAAAAAAGGGACTGGTTTTCATGTGATATCTGTGTTAAAATATTATTTCATATTTTAATGCAACGCTTTCTCAATCTGCTCATTTAACTGCTCAATGGTGGCGTCACTCATCTGGGACTCATCCAGCAATCGCAGCAATAATTTTAACTGCGCACTCACGCGGTAATGCCCCTCGTACTCGCTTTCTTGCACCTGCTCCACGGTGATTTTCACCTGAGCCATCTTTCTTCGTAGCAGCGGAATCACGATATAGTACAGTTCACTCTGGGAAAAAGAAAGAAGCCCCAGTTCATTCTTGTTTAGATCCGATAATACCAGGCGTTGATGGTGAAAACGCAGTGGCATAAGCATCTCGTCCTTCTTTAACCGGCGAAGGAATTCATAATTGGCGCTTTCCTTCACGGTACATTCCACATTGCCGCTAAGAACATACACTTTTCGCCCCTGCTCATCCACATAGGCTTCCCTGCGAAGTTTCATGAGTGCCTGCACCGGATCAATAAATTCCTGCATGAGCAAATGTTGTAGATAATTTTTCCGAGTCATCCCATCCTCATCGGACTGCACCGGAAGATCCTTACACAGTTCCTCCACCTGTTCCCAGACGCTGTATAAAAGCATATCAAAGGATTCTCCATCCGGATTCCAGGTATATCTACCATTGGCAATCCGCATGGGCTTCATGGAAAGCTCCATCTTGTCACCAGTACTCTCCCCATAGATCACTCTGGAAGTATACGCAAGAGGACACATCCTTGAACCAATAAAACTATCCTTGGGAGTCTCTGTTTCAATTGGAAAATTGTTTAGTAAGTCGCTGATAGATTTCATAAGTCTCCTGATCGTAACACATAAGTACAACAAGCATGCCATATTCCGGATTCTCATCCAACCATTTTGCCACGGTGGTTAATGCAATTCCTGCCGCTTTCTCCTTAGGAAATCCATATACCCCTGTGGAAATCGCTGGAAATGCAATACTGTGCACATGATAGGTTCTTGCAAGTTCTAAACTATTCCAATAGCAATTCTGAAGATCCTTCATATCCTCATCCACTCCGGAATAGATTGGTCCCACCGTATGAATAATATATTGCGCTTTTAGTAAAAAGCCCTTGGTAATCTTGGCTTCTCCGGTCTTACAGCCCCCCAGCATAATGGTAGCATCTAATAATTCCGGCCCCGCCGCACGATGAATTGCTCCATCCACACCGCCACCACCTAATAAGGTTTTGTTGGCAGCATTGACAATGGCATCCACATCTAATTTCGTAATATCTCCCTGCTCAATAAAGAGGGAATTTCTCATCGGAAGTTCTTCTTCCGCTTTCTGCATTACATGTAAAAGGCCCTTGTTAAAAAAGAAGGATTGACTCCATGGATTGATGATGAGTCCTTCCACATCCGCCGTCTCCTGAACCACCTGAAGAACATGACTGATATTCACCTGAATCTGATATTGTTCTCCTCCTGCCAAAATCCCATCCGGAAGATGCTCCTTCTCGCCACTTTCCTTCTTACTGGTAAAAGCAACTAACCACTGCTTCCCATCCACTGTTTCGATCCGACGCAGATGCAGGTGATAATCCCGCTCTAAGGAGAGGGAACTGGCTGCATATTTTTCATCATTGGCAAGAATATCATCAAGATTGAGCTGATCCAAATCTTCATCCGAAGAATCCACCGGAATGATAAACTGACTTCCCTCATGGAGGCATTTGCGAATCGAATCCAGAATCGGAATCAGACGTGGCATGCTACGCTCCATCGTATAAGCTCGAATTGCCTCTTCAATTATGTCATTATTCAGCATAGGACCTCCTGTTCTACGCCATATTCACCGTTCAAGCGTTTCTATAATTTCATATCTTCCAAGAATATCCTTGGGTCTATTCCCAATTACCCCTTGGCAAGCTTTACTGCCGCACTGCATCCCAAGCGATCCGCGCCGGCTTCTAATAATTCTTCCATAAATTCCTTGGTACGAATTCCGCCAGCCGCTTTAATCTTCACCTTCGGACCAATATTCGCTGCAAAAAGTTGCACATCTTCCAGTGTTGCTCCTGCAGTGCCAAATCCTGTGGAAGTTTTAATATAATCAATTCCTGCTTCCGTTACCATATGGCAACATTCCACTTTTTCTTCTTCCGTCAAATAGCAGGTCTCAATAATGCATTTTAAAATCACGCCTTCACAGGCCCCACGAATCGCCTTCATCTCAGAAAGTACCTCAGAGTACTCATGATTTTTCATCTTGGCAATATTGATCACCATGTCCACTTCCCTGGCACCATCAGCCACAGCGTCCATGGCTTCCTTTACCTTGCTTTCCATAGTAGAATACCCTAAAGGAAAACCTATCACGGTGCAGATATTCACTGCATCCCCATATTTTTCCTTCACAGGTTTAATATAGCAAGGAGGAATACAGATACTGGCCGTATGATATTCCATGGCTTCCTCTGCCAAATGTTGTATCTCCTCCCAGGTAGCCGTAGGGGCCAATAAGGTGTGATCCACATGCTGTAAAATCTCTCGAAGTTCCACGATTCGTCCTCCATCCGTTCATCCATGGATGGTTATAAACCAACCATTTTTTAGAATAGTATTCCAAGAAAACTTAGGTTATTCCTATCCACATATATACCGTAATTATATCATAAAAAAGACCGCATAGGAATCAATCCCACACGGCCTTTTTAAATATTATGAAATATAGGAAAGCTTAGTCATTATCGAACTCAGCAACTAATGCAGATACAGTAGCCTTCGCATCACCATAGATCATGACAGTGTTATCATTGGTAAATAAGGTATTCTCAACACCGGAGAAACCAGTACCCTTACCACGCTTTAATACGAAGACAGTACGTGCTTCATATGCGTTAACGATAGGCATTCCATATAAAGGAGATGTTTCGTCATTGATCGCAGCAGGGTTAACTACATCATTTGCACCGATGACAATGGCAACATCCACATTGCTCATCTGAGGATTCATCTCATCTGCGGTCTTTAACTGCTCATAAGGAACATTCGCTTCTGCAAGAAGAACGTTCATATGACCAGGCATACGACCAGCAACTGGGTGAATAGCGAAATTCACTTCTGCGCCATTATTCTCTAATACATCACATAATTCCTTCACTGCATGCTGTGCCTGAGCTACAGCCATACCGTAACCAGGAACAAAGACAACGTTCTTAGCAGCCTCTAATACAAGGTATGCATCATCCACAGTCATGGACTTAGGCTCCTTCTGCTCTCCAGTAGCGCCCTTCTTCTTAGCTCCACCGAAGGTTGAGAAAAGAAGACTGTAAAGAGTACGATTCATAGCCTTACACATGATCAGTGTTAAGATTAAACCGGAAGCACCTACTAAACATCCGGATACTACAAGCACGGTATTGTTGATCGCAAAACCAGCAAATGCAGCAGCAAGTCCGGAGAACGCATTCAGTAAGGAAATAATTACCGGCATATCACCACCACCGATGGTAACTACCATGGTAATACCAAGAATTAAGAAAATCACAGTGGAAGCAACCACACCATAGAACTGGATGGAAGCATCTGCACTAAATGCATAAGCGCCGATGGCAACTAAACCAAGGATCACCAATACAGCATTTAACTGATTCTTGGCTGGAATATGTACTGGCTTCTTAAAGAGCTTACCAGAAAGCTTACCCCAAGCTACGATGGAACCGGTAAATGCAATGGCACCGATGGCAATGGTAAGACCAAGGGTAACTGCTGTAAAGGAATCCCCCTTCTCCTGTACTAAGTACTGTGAAAGAGCAACTAATAAAGAAGATAAACCACCGAAACCGTTGAATAATGCAACAAGTTCTGGCATACCGGTCATCTCCACCTTCTTTGCCCAGATGGCACCGATCACAGTACCGATGGCAACAGCAGCAAGAACATAACCATAACCCATTACACCGGAGGTGATCACTTCATTCTCTGTTAATACGGTAATACATGCAATGGCCATACCAACTGCAGAATATGCATTACCCTTACGTGCAGTATCTGCTTTACCAAGTAACTTAATACCACGAATAAAGAAGATACAAGAAATCATATAAAGAATAGGGACGATCGTCTCAAAATACATCTCACTCATTATTTCTTACCCTCCTTCTTCTTAAACATACCAAGCATACGATCCGTTACCATGTAACCACCGATTACATTGATGGTAGCGAATACGATTGCTAAAAATCCAAGAATTAAACCGAGGGTTGCATTCACCTTAGAAGCAGCCACTGCAGTAACAGTAATGGCACCTACCACTGTGATACCGGAAATCGCATTGGTACCGGACATCAAAGGGGTATGTAACTGAGAAGGCACCTTGGAAATCAATTCCACACCAAGGAATGCCGCAATAACGAATACAAAAATTAACATAATATCCATGGTTCATTCCTCCTACTTAAAACGTTCATGAATGATCTGACCACCCTGGGTTAATAAGCAACCCTTCATGATCTCATCTTCCAGATTCACCTTGAATTCCTTCTCTTCCTTGTTGTAGAAACCGGAATGGGTAAGGAATGCGGTAATATTACCGGATAACATCTTGGAAGCATCATATGGAACCTGACGCTCTAATAAGTCACCGGACATAATGGTTACTCCGTTAGCGGTTACAACATCTTCGCCAACCTTGGAACCTTCTACATTACCACCGGTTGCAACTGCCATATCCACAATAATGGAACCTGGCATCATTCGATCGATCACATCCTTCGTAATTAAGCGAGGAGCCTTACGTCCGAATACCTTCGCTGTAGTAATTACGATATTGGACTTCTCACAGGTCTTAGCCTGTGCTTCCTGCTGCTTCTTTACCTGCTCTGGAGTAAGTTCCTTCGCATAACCCTGATCCGTCTGACCCATCTCACCAAGGTCAATCTTAACAAAGTTACCACCCAGGGAACGAACCTGCTCTTCTACCACTGGTCTGGTATCGAAAGCATCTACACGAGCACCAAGACGATGTGCTGTTGCAATAGCCTGAAGACCTGCAACACCAACACCGATAATAAATACTCTTGCTGGCTGAATGGTACCTGCAGGGGTGGTCATCATAGGAAGAATTTTAGGTAACTTCGCAGCTGCATCCATAACAGCTACATATCCTGCAAGGGAGGTCTGTGAGGACTGTACATCCATCTTCTGTGCAAGTGTGGTACGAGGGATCATCTCCAAAGAGACTGCCTGTACTCCGGACTTTGCAAAATCATTTAATAATTCTTTCTCATTGAACGGATCTAAGTAAGATAAATGAAGGGTATCCTTCTTTAATCCCTTCGCACTTTCCGGCTTCATAATACGAACAACGATATCGCTGTCTGCAAAGCCATCTTCCTCCGTCTTCACAATTGTTGCGCCGGCATTCTTATACGCTTCATCACTAAATCCACTCTTTACACCAGCACCGCTGACAACCTTAATCTCAAATCCCATACCGATCAATCTCTTGGCATCATCTGGGATTAAAGAAACTCGGGTTTCTAATTCGTCTTTTTCCTTACAAACTAAAACCTTTTTCATTGTCAAACTCCTTCCCTTCATAATATTTTAGACAAGCAGACACACGCTGTGTCTGCCACGTGTTAAGTATATATCAGGTTTGTTAAATATTCAACAAATATTTAGTATAAATTTCGTACTTTTACGAAACAGTTTCACTTCTTTTTGTTCAATATGATGAATGCCATGTACTTTTAAGAATTTCTATTCATTTGCAAAAAACTATGGTACAATGAGGCGGATTCGAATCGTACGCCCTTTTTGAATCGAATAAAACAAGAATTGGAGACCTATTATGTGGAAAAAAATCTTAAAATCCCTGCTTGTGGTCCTACTCGTCCTGGTCCTTGTGGTACTTGGCTATGTGGGATACGTCTTTGGTACTTATTCAAGAATTGAAGATAATCTGGAGCTTAACGTTACTCACAATTCCTTGATGGATCCTTGTCAAACCAATACGGAATATACCATATTTACACAAAATCTTGGATTTGGTGCCTATACGGCGGACTTTACCTTCTTTATGGATGGTGGAGATGACTCCGTGGCAGAAAGTGCCGAGAGTGTAAAAAACTGTACCAATGCAGCTTGTAGTGTGACTTCACAGTTTCATCCGGATTTTATCTTCTATCAGGAAGTGGATGTGGATGGGGACCGTAGTAAACATGTGAATCAGACGGCGATTTTAAAAGAATTTTTCTCTTCTTATGATGAAGTATTTGCCTGTAATTATCACAGTGCATACCTCTTCTATCCTGTAACGGATCCTATTGGACAAGCTACTTCAGGAATTGAAACCTTTAGCCGCTACCCGATTTCTTCCAGTCTTCGTCGTAGTTTCCCAATTACTACGGGATTTGGAAAAGTGGTGGATTTAGACCGTTGTTATAGCATTACCCATGTTCCTGTGAATAATGGAAAGGAACTGGTATTATTTAATCTCCACTCTTCCGCTTATGCAGGAAGCCCAGAGATTCGTACCGCTCAGATGACCAAGCTTTTTAATGATATGAAAGAACAAAAAGACCTGGGAAATTATGTAATCTGTGGTGGGGATTGGAACCATGATTTTACTTGTAGTTCCGTAGAATATTTTAATGGAATCAAAGATGTGGAATATGGATGGTGTCAGCCATTCCCGGATTCCATGATTCCAGAAGGATTTGAAAAGCAGATTGCTTATGATACGCAAGAACTTGTCTCCACCACAAGAAATACGAATATTCCTTATGGAGAAGACTCCTTCCTTGCAATCTTAGATGGTTTTATTACATCCGATAATATCACGGTAACATCTTTACAAAATTATGATACGGCATATGCATATACCGACCATAATCCGGTAATCATGACATTTGTATTGGAGGATTAATAAATCCTCCATCAACTATCGGTCGTTTTGCATTCTCCAGTCGATACAACGCTGCAGATACTTCACATACTGAGGGTTCTTACATACACCCTTGCCTGCATCATCGGAGATTTTTGCCACATCCATGCCGTTACACAGAGTGGTCTTCATTACAATATTTAAGGCTGGAACCTCGGTATCATTGGCAATATAAGTACCAATTCCGAAAGCCACTCTCGCCTGATCCTTAAAGTAGGCATTTAACTTATGCGCCCGCTCAAAATCCAGACTATCGGAGAATAATAAGGTCTTGGTCTTCGGATCAATGCCAAGCTTCTTATAATGAGCAATCATCTTCTTCCCCCATTCATATGGATCCGCGGAGTCATGACGCACACCGGAAAACAGGGTGGAATAGGTTAACTGGAAGTCCCGTAAGAAACAATCCGTAGTAATGGCATCCGTAAGAGCCGTACCATTTAAGACACCATATTCCTTCACCCAGGCATCTAAGGCATACCAATTGGAGTAGGCAGGATTATGCTTATGATTTCCCTGTCCCACGCACATAATCCACTCATGTGCCATGGTTCCCACAGGAGTAAGGTGGAATTTCTTGGCAAGATAAACATTGGAAGTACCAACAAAATGGCTAAGTCCGTCAAAGTCCTCCCCCTGCTCAGCTTCCACTAATTTCTGAATCGCCAGTTCCTGTGCTTCGGCCGAAAGTCTACGACGAATACCGAATTCACTATAATTTCCCAGAGCAAATGTGCCATCCGCAATCTTCTTGCACTTCTCCTCTAAACGCTCTTTAAAGCTTTCTAATAATTTCTCGTAATCATATGCCATACGGAAGTAAACTTCATTCACAATGGCTAATGTGGCAATCTCATACATGGAAGTATTTAACCAGGTACCGAAGGTTTCGATGGAAAGACCACATTCCGCATCGGTGGTAATCACAAAATCCTCATAACGAGGCTGCCATAACCGTAAAAAATCCACATAGGAGCCCTTAATCCACTTAATCTGATTTAAATAAGCAAGTTCCTCTTCTGTAAAACGAAGACCGCAATATAACTGAATCTGACGCTTGATTTCTTCCACCATCTCGGTAGTGAAATGAACATCCTTATTTCTACATTTGAAAGTCCATGTAGTCTTATAATCACTGAATTGATGGTAGATGGCCTGCCCCATGGAAAATTTATACATATCCGTTTCTAATAATGAATGAATAATCTGATCCAACATAGATTTCCTCCTCGAACTTCATACATATTGGTTCTACGATGATGGAACTATCGCATAATGGCAAAGGTCATATCTGCAGCATACAGAAGTAACATCACAATACCTTCCCAACGAACAATCTTCTTGGAGGTAAAGGAAAATAAATAGGTAAGCAGGGTAATTCCTAATAAAATCACAAGGTCATATACGGAAGCAAAATTCACATCCATTGGACGAATGGTTGCGGAAATACCTAAGATAAACATTAAGTTAAAGCTGTTAGAGCCTAATACATTACCCACAGCAAGTTCGGTCTGTCCCTTCTTTGCTGCAACGGCAGAGGTTACTAATTCCGGAAGAGAAGTACCCAGGGCAATGACCGTAAGACCGATTAAAGTTTCCGTCATACCAAAACTTCTTGCAATCTCCTTAGCGCTGTAAACTACAGCCTGACCACCACCTACGATGAAGGCTAAACCAATCAGAATGAAGAGAATGCATTTGCCCGTTGCCATGCTTTCTTCCTCTTTTTCTGGCTGCTGGGGCTGCTTCTTGGCAATCATAATTAACATCAGAATATAGATTACAAATGCAATTAAAAGAATGATCGCTGGAAGACGATCCATACGTCCTGCCACTTCTTCCATTCCATGTCCGAAGAAATCTCCGGAAAAGATGCGCTTG
>JAILGS010000090.1 GCA_024696615.1 Lachnospiraceae bacterium | reverse complement strand
CCATATGATACATGAGGAAAATTTAAGGAAGTATAACGAACTTCTCTTGAATTGTCAACAAAGATGGCACGAAGAAGTCTCTCTTCTGAAATCATCTCAGTCTCTCCATTAGGAGTAACCTTACCAACAAGAATATTACCGGCACGAACTTCCGCACCAATACGAATGATACCTCTTTCATCCAGATCCTTTAATGCTTCGGTACCAACACCAGGAACATCACGAGTAATCTCTTCTGCACCAAGCTTGGTATCACGAGCCTCTGCCTCATATTCTTCAATATGAACGGAGGTATATACATCATCACGAACAAGACGCTCACTAAGAAGTACAGCATCTTCGTAATTGTAACCTTCCCAGGTCATGAAACCGATGAGAGGGTTCTTACCAAGAGCAATCTCACCCATGGAAGTAGAAGCACCATCTGCAATAACATCGCCCTTCTTTACCTTATCGCCATGGAATACGATTGGTCTCTGATTATAACAGTTACTCTGGTTACTACGAGCGAACTTGGTTAATGGATATTCATCCTTACCGTTCTTCGTCTTAATCACAATTAAATCGGACTGAGCAAGCTCAACCACACCATCATTCTCTGCTACTACACAGACACCGGAGTCAACAGCGGCCTTATATTCGATACCAGTACCGATTACAGGTGCTTCTGTAGTAAGAAGAGGTACAGCCTGACGCTGCATGTTGGATCCCATCAGTGCACGGTTCGCATCATCGTTAGCAAGGAATGGAATCATGGATGTTGCTACAGAGAATACCATCTTAGGAGAAACGTCCATCAGATCAATCTTAGATCGATCGAACTCGGAAATTTCTTCTCTATAACGTCCGGATACACCCTTACGGACGAAGTATCCGTTCTCATCCAACTCTGAGTTAGCCTGTGCTACATAGAAATCGTCTTCTTCATCTGCTGTAAGATATACAACTTCATCTGTTACACGAGGATTCTTAGGATCAGCCTTATCTACCTTACGATAAGGTGCCTCAATAAATCCATATTCATTAATTCTTGCATAGGATGCAAGGGAGTTGATCAAACCAATGTTAGGTCCTTCAGGTGTCTCGATAGGACACATACGACCATAGTGAGTATAGTGAACATCTCGAACCTCGAATCCGGCACGATCTCTCGAAAGACCACCAGGACCAAGGGCAGAAAGACGTCTCTTATGAGTTAACTCACCCAATGGGTTATTCTGATCCATGAACTGGGACAGCTGGGAACTACCGAAGAATTCCTTCACCTGTGCAGTTACTGGCTTAATATTAATCAGATTATTAGGATTTAAATTCTCTTCTGCAGCCTGAGAAGTCATCTTCTCACGTACCACACGCTCCAGTCTTGCAAAACCGGTACGATAGGTATTCTGTAATAATTCTCCAACAGCACGAATACGACGATTTCCTAAGTGATCGATATCATCCTTCGTACCAATACCATACTCTAAGTGCATATTATAGTTAATAGAAGCAATAATATCTTCTACAGTAATATGCTTCTTAATTAAATCATCTGCATTCTTCTTTAAGACATCCTTCACTTCTTCGATGTCAGTAAGATCCTTGGTTAAATCCATAAATTCTGGATAGAAGACAGCGCTGTTAATACCAAGCTTCTTTGCCTCATCCTCAGAAATTTCTGGATAGAATGCCTGAAGAGAAACCATACGATTGGAGATTACCTTCACCTTACGATCTTCTACCTGAACGAATACTGCTTCAATACCAGTATCCTGAATCTTCTGTCCAAGAGTACGATCTACGGTTGTTCCTGCTTCTGCAACGACTTCACCAGTGTTAGGGTCAACTACATCTTCTGCAAGAGTCTGTCCTGCAAGACGATACTTTAAGTTCAACTTCTTATTGAACTTATAACGTCCAACCTTGGCAAGATCATAACGTCTTGGATCAAAGAACATCATGTTTACCTGATTCTGTGCACTATCCACAGAAAGAGGCTCGCCTGGACGAATCTTCTTATATAATTCAAGGAGACCTTCTTCACGATTCGTAGCAACATCCTTCTCTAAGGTTGCAAGAATCTTAGGCTCCTCGCCAAAAAGGTCAAGAATCTGCTGATTGGTACCATAACCAAGAGCACGTACCAATACGGTTACAGGAACCTTACGAGTACGGTCTACACGTACGGAAAATACGTCATTGGCATCGGTTTCATACTCCAACCAAGCACCACGATTAGGAATTACTGTACAGGAATAAAGCTCTTTACCAACCTTATCATGCTGAATATCATAATAGATACCAGGAGAACGAACTAACTGGCTTACAATTACACGTTCTGCACCATTAATAACGAAAGTACCTGTCTTAGTCATTAATGGAAGGTCACCCATGAAGATTTCAGTTTCGGTCATGTTATCCTTTTCCTTGGAATACAATCTAACTTTTACCTTCAATGGAGCAGCATATGTAGCATCACGCTCTTTACACTGCTTAATGGTATACTTTGCATCTTCTGTGCATAACTGATAATCTACGAATTCGAGGCTTAACTTGCCGTTGTGATCCGTAATTGGGAAGATGTCATTAAAAGCTTCACGCAATCCTTCGTCCAAAAACCAATCGTATGAAGCTTTCTGCACCTCAATCAGATTAGGCATCTCCAGTACCTCTTTCTGACGAGAATAGCTCATTCTCATAGCCTTGTCATGTCTGACTGGATGCATCCTGTTCTTTTCCATCGTTGATTCACCCCTTGTTAATTTTTCTTACTATTACTTATATTGCCAAAGCCCATATTTACACCATTTTTACCACATTTGCGGTAAAAAAGGGCATAAAAAGCCCATGCACACACAGTAACGTACTGTATATCATACTATAATTAACAATGGATGTCAACTTATATTTTGGGAAATTTTTAGATTTTTTTTTAAGATGTGCCCCCCATCTATGGGAGATTTCATTAGAATTCTAGAAATAACATTTCAGTAAAACAAGAAAAAAATGAGGGAGTGAAATCACTCCCCCATCCAATTTTCGATATCGAAATAAATTACTTAATAGTAGCCTTAGCGCCAGCTTCTTCAAGCTTCTTCTTGATATCTTCAGCTTCTTCCTTAGAGCATCCTTCCTTGATTACCTTAGGAGCTGCAGTTACAAGATCCTTAGCTTCCTTTAAGCCAAGACCAGTGATCTCACGTACAACCTTGATAACTGGAACGCCAGCGCCTTCAGTTAACTCAACGTCGAACTCGGTCTTCTCTTCTGCTGCTGCAGCACCAGCTGCAGGACCAGCTACTACAACACCTGCTGCTGCAGATACGCCGAACTCTTCCTCACAAGCCTTAACTAAATCATTTAATTCTAATACAGATAATCCCTTGATAACATCAATAATTTCCTGAGTTGTCATTGTTTTGTTCTCCTTTTAATAATAATTATAAAAACAATAAATTCTTCTACTATATTCTATAGTAAATATTTGAGAAAGCCAATTAAGCTTCCTTAGCTTCAGCAACCTGCTTGATAACACGAGCGAAGTTGGTGATAGGGGACTGGATACTTCCAAGGAACTTGGAAAGTAACTCGTCGCGAGAAGGAATCGTTGCGATTGTAAGGATTGCCTTCTTATCATAGTAAGTTCCTTCAACAACGCCACCCTTTAATTCAAGAGCCTCTGCGTTCTTAGCGAACTTAGCAATTACTCTAGCTGGAGCAGTTGCATCGTCCTTAGAAATAGCGATTGCTGTAGGTCCTTCAAGATCTGGATTTAATGCTTCAAATGCAGTACCAGCTGCAGCACGCTTAATAAGAGTATTCTTATATACCTTATATACAACGCCTGCTTCTCTTAACTGCTTACGAAGCTGAGTATCCTGATCTACGGTAAGTCCACGGTAATCAACAAGTACTGCTGACTGAGCATCCTTAAGCTGTTCTGCAATCTCGTCAATTACTGGCTGCTTTAACTCAACCTTAGCCATGATTCATATAACCTCCTGTTAGAATGATTTTGAAGCTTTCGCTTCCATCGTTCTGCCGAAGACAATATAAGAAAAAACTCCCTCTGTCCTAAGATAGAGGGAGTAAAGATTTCATATAATCTAATCTCCTCGGTAGGCGTCTCTTACGAAACTTACGCTTTCGCACCTACTGTCTACGGGCAGTGCTTATTTAAAATATCACAAAGGATATTCCAAATCAATACTTTATTCAACTGTACTAAAAAAAGTACGTATCCCAATTAAACTAAGTTGTACTTAGCTGGGTTAACCTTAATTCCAGGGCCCATGGTAGAGGTTAATGTAACACTCTTAAGATAGGTTCCCTTTAAGGTAGAAGGCTTAGCCTTAACAATTGCTCCGATGATTGCATCGTAGTTATCCTTTAACTGCTCCTCAGAGAAAGAAGCCTTTCCAACTGGAACATGGATAATATTGGTCTTATCAAGACGGTACTCAATCTTACCAGCCTTAATATCATCAATTGCCTTAGCAACATCGTTCGTAACAGTACCAGCCTTAGGGTTTGGCATTAATCCCTTAGGTCCAAGAACACGACCAAGACGACCAACAACACCCATCATGTCTGGGGTAGCTACTACTACGTCAAACTCAAACCAGTTCTCGTTCTGGATCTTAGGAATTAACTCCTCGCCACCAACGAAATCTGCACCAGCTGCTGTAGCTTCATCAGCCTTAGCACCCTTAGCAAATACTAATACGCGAACGGTCTTACCAGTACCATGTGGAAGAACTACTGCACCACGGATCTGCTGATCTGCGTGACGTCCATCAACACCGGTACGGATGTGAGCTTCAATTGTCTCATCAAACTTTGCTACAGAAGTCTTCTTTACTAAAGAAATTGCTTCTGCATCATCATATAACTTTGCTCTATCAACAGCCTTAGCTGCCTCAAGATACTTCTTACCTCTCTTCATTATTAAACCTCCTAGTGGTAATAGCGGGTATTAAGCAAATGTGCTTTTTCCTCCCACTTTTTTCAATTTCTAATATCTAAAAATCTATAATCGCGAATTACTCTTCTACAGTGATACCCATTGATCTTGCTGTACCTGCGATCATGCTCATTGCAGCTTCAACGGAAGCAGCGTTAAGATCTGGCATCTTTAATTCAGCGATCTTCTGGAGATCTGCCTTAGAAATAGAAGCGACCTTAGTCTTGTTAGGTACGCCTGAACCAGACTGAATCTTGCAAGCCTTCTTTAAAAGAACTGCAGCTGGTGGAGTCTTAGTAATGAAGCTGAAGCTTCTATCAGCATAAACTGTGATAACAACAGGGATGATCATTCCATCCTGATCTGCTGTCTTAGCGTTAAACTGCTTCGTAAATTCTACGATGTTAACGCCATGCTGTCCAAGAGCTGGTCCAACTGGTGGTGCTGGTGTTGCCTTTCCAGCAGGGATCTGTAACTTGATGTAACCTGTAACTTTCTTTGCCATTATTGGCACCTCCTAATAATAATGTGGTAAATGGCGATTCGTTTGATTAACAAATCTCCCACGCGCCAAACAAATTAAACACCCGCATTAAGCAAGATGTTGAATTTCAGAAAAACTAATTTCAACCGGTGTTTCACGGCCGAACATATCAACGGTAATCGTAGCAGATTCTTTTGGAGCATTCACTGCCTTCACGATACCAACAGTGCCCTTCCAAGCACCTGCGATAACCTGAACTGTATCGCCAACCTCGAATTCAGAAACGATGGTGTCGGACTTCTTAGTCTCCTTAATTCCAAGGTTCTTCATCTCAGCTTCCGTAAGAGGAACTGGCTTTGATCCTGGACCAACAAATCCAGTCACGCCTCGGGTATTTCTTACGACATACCATGTGTCATCATTCATTACCATATGAACGAGCACATAACCTGGAAGCATCTTTCTTTCTACCGCTTTGGTCTGACCATCCTTATATTCCGTATCAATTTCCAAAGGAACTGCTACTTCAAGGATTAAATCTTCAATCCCTCTATTCTGCACGGTCTGCATAATAGTGTTGCGGACTTTATTCTCATAGCCTGAGTATGTATGAACAACATACCACTTTGCTTCTGTCTCAGCTGCTTCTGACATACGTTCACCCTTTCTTATCCAATGATAAAACTGATTCCGGAACGAACTACAATATCAATTACGGTAATCAGAATACCAAGTACAACGGTAACACAGACAACGGAAATCGTCTCTTTCGTCAAATCATCCTTGGTAGGCCATGAAATCTTCTTATACTCAGCCTTAACTCCCTTTGCCCAGGTGCCAAACCAGCTACTCTTTTTTGTTTCTTCACTCATATTATGTCACCTCATGTAAAAAGGAATGGATTACTTTGTTTCCTTATGATTGGTATGCTTCTTACAGAACTTGCAGTACTTCTTGGTTTCCATTCTATCTGGATGGGTCTTCTTTTCCTTAGTCAGATCGTAATTTCTCTGCTGACACTCTGTACATGCTAATGTAATCTTTACTCGCACAATATCCACCTCCGTAAAATACTATAAAAAAGCCAAACGGCCATATCCTTAGTCTTCTATTTCTTTTTTTAATGCTAAATGTATGGGCACCTCGTCAGGTGATTTTGGGCATAAAAAAAAGACCTATTACCAAGCCTTTCAACTATAGCATAGCATAAAACATCAAGTCAATAAGATTTTTTGTACATTATATAATACAAAAAAAGAACTATTTGCTTTTTTGCTTGCTACCTTCCTATAATACATTAGATTGGTAGCAAATGCTACCTATATTTTTTACCCATGGAAAGGAAAGCATATGAAATATCGTCTTCTCGCTTTCGATCTGGACGGAACTTTAACCAATTCACAAAAGATCGTCACCCCAAAAACCAAAGAGATCCTCTACGAGGCACGCCGTCAGGGAGTGACCATTGCCTTAGCCTCCGGTCGTCCCGTACATGGCATCGAACCCATTGCGAGGGATTTAGAATTAGAGCGTTTGGGAGGATTTATCCTGGCCTGTAATGGTGGCTTGATTTATGATTGCAAGCAGAAGAAAACCATCTTAGAAACTTCCCTTCCAAGGGATGTGGTAAAACCAATCTGTGATTATGCCAATGAAAAGGGATATTCGATTCTTACCTATTCCGAAGATGGTCATACCCTCTATACCAATCAGGTGAATCGCTATGTGGAAATTGAAGCAAGGATTAATCATCTTCCAATGAAAGAGATTTATAATTTAGGAACCTTTATCACCTATCCAATTCCAAAACTTCTCATTACAGAAGATCCTGAAACAGTGGAGGCAGAGATGCCCGTCCTTCGTTCCATGGTACCGGGATTAAATGTCTTTACTTCCGCCCCATTCTTCATGGAGATTGTACCAAAGGGAATTGATAAATTCGAATCCTTAGCCAAGCTTTGCTCCTATGTGGGTTGTACCACCGAAGAATTAGCAGCCTTCGGAGACGGTGGCAATGATATTACCATGATTGCCCAAAGTGGACTTGGCGTTGCCATGGCCAATGCCTCCGATGCAGTAAAAGAAGTAGCGGACTATGTAACTTTCGATAACGATTCGGACGGTTGTGCTCATGCCATTGAACTAATGTTACAGGACCTTTTATAAGTAACTTCTTTACGAATATCCATATATCATTCCATGCCTGGCATTCGATGATGACACAAAAAAGCGATGAATCCATTCTTTTCGAACTACTCTTCCAAAGAATTGGATACATCGCTTTTTAATATGAACTATCAAACATAATACCCGCATAGGTACTTGCATTATATGGACTGTTAAAGCTCTTGGATGGATCCTTATAGGCCACCACTTTCTTATCCAGATATTCCACCGGATTACTGATCAACCGATCCGTCTTTCTTGCCACGGATTTTTTGAAATCTTCCAACTGCTCCAGCACCTTCGTCACATGTTCCCGGTCTTTAAAGAGTTCTCGATGACTCTCATCAATACTAATCTTTCCATCCTCCGCAATGGTAAATCCATTCTCTTCAAGTTCACCACTGTAGGAGGCAGTCATTCTTGAGAATTCTGAAAGAAGTCTTCCGCCGCCGGAGAATTTCTCCGCACTGGCCATGGCAAAATCAATCATCCGATTATATCCTTCCATGAAATTCTCAATATCTTTCATTAAGGCATCCGTATCTTCCACGATACTAATATTCACCGGTTCTCCCGAGGCCACTCGAAACTTTAATTCCACGGATTTTCCGATGGTTACTTGATTGGTAGGGGAAGTCTTTTCTTCACCATCCAATAGGTATATAGCATTCTCCGGATATGCTGCAATCTGTCCGATTCCCAACTTATCCACCACACGATTACGATATACGTCCGTATTATCCATCACTTCAAAGAGGGTTGGTTTTCCATACGTTCCCGTGGCTTCGGAAGTGATTGCAAGTGCTTGATTCCCCATGGAATCCTTTAGGATGGTGGAAGTCAGTCCAATATCCGACTTATTCATCAGGCGGTGAATTCGTTCCTGAATATCCCGCGCAGTATCATCGGCAGCCACACCAAACTGTAATTCATAGGTTACATCCGAAATCTTCACATCGAAGGAATACTCCCCGGGTTCTAGGATTGGTGCATCCGGATGCAGATAATATCCTAAATTTCGCTGTGGGGTCGCAAGCTGTTCCACTTCCACGGTATAAAGCTCCATCTCCTGTGGTTCCGTAGCAATAAATCGAGCTGCCACTTCCTTCTCATTGGAACTTTCCGCCTTCTGCTTAATCACAGTCTTATCACTGGCTGCATCCTCTAGAATATCGGAGAAATCCTTTAATTCCATCGCATTCTCCTTAATATCAATGGCCAGTTTTTGCATATCCGTGGACAGATCCACCTTATAAAGCGGTGAGGTTCTGTTAATGTCCACCATACGATTATAGATTTTCTTTAAATCGCCCGGTTTATGGGAGTCGTTACGAGAATTAGACTTATTCGCGTACTGGGCCGCGTAATAAGAATATACGTTACTAATCATTAACAGTCACCTCCTTGTCTGTTAGATTAGGGATCAGTGCGGAATCCGTTCCGCCTCTAGAGAAAAACTCACTGTATACAAAGGGTCTAAAAAAGGATGGAAAGACCCACTTTTCTTTTACCATACCACCTTTTCTTTCCCTTGTCTACGGCTTTTTCGCACTTTTTTAGTACTTTTTTGTCAAGAAAAAAAAGAGAGCACATCTTGTGTTTTTCTCATAGGTTCTTTACTCTATTTTGTGGAAATGATATAGTAGAAATTGTATTAAATTAATACCTTGAAAGGATGGTATTCATATGGCAGGGATTGTTCAGATTCGTGGCCTGATATTAGGGGAGGGCCGCCCTAAGATTTGTCTTCCAATTACCGGAAAGACTGTTAATGAAATCTTCTCCCAGGCAAGGGAGATCGTTAAACATCCTGTTGATATTGTAGAATGGCGTGCTGACTGGTTTAGCGAGTACCAGCAGGGTTCTTTAGATTCCACAGAAGATGTTCTCGTAGGACTTCGCGAAATTCTTCGGGGAATTCCGCTGATTTTCACCCTTCGCACCAAGCGAGAAGGAGGCGAGATGGAATGTAATTATGGGGAATATCGTAAGATCCTTCTTGAAGTCATTGATCGATGCGAGCATGTTAACAACAAACCGGGAGCACTGATTGATGCCATGGATGTGGAAATCTACATCGCAGACGAAAGTAGCGTTTCCGATTTAATTTCCACCTTACATGCGCACTTTATGAAGGTAATTGCTTCCAATCATGATTTTTATAAGACCCCATCCAAGCAGGAGCTCTTTGATCGACTCTCCTACATGGATCGAATGGGTAGTGATATCTGCAAAGTTGCTGTGATGCCTCAGGCTGCGGAGGATGTATTAACCCTTCTTGCTGCCACCACCATGGCACATGAAACCTTACCAAAGCCAGTCATCACCATGTCCATGGGAAATTTAGGATTAGTTAGCCGCTTATCCGGTCAGACCTTTGGTAGTTGTCTCACCTTCGGATGCGTAGGTCGTGCCTCCGCACCAGGTCAGGTGGAAGCCGATCGACTCCACGACGCATTAAGCCTGTGGGTGAAGGAGTAAGCCCCCACAATCAAAACGGGAACGATTTCCTATCGTTCCCGTATTTTTTTACACTTTATTACAATGGAAGATATTCCATCATCCTCTTCCAAGTCGCTTCATAGGTATGAAATTCTTTCATCTTTCCTAAGGCATTGGCTGCCATCTGATTGCGTTCTGAGGCATGGGAAAGATAATAATCACATTTGCTTAAACAATCATTCGCAGAATCGTAATATACATAATCTTCGCCGGCAACAAAATGATTCCCAAAATCCGCCTGATAATTGGTTAAAAGGAAGCCTCCAGCTCCCATAATGTCCATGCAGCGAAGAGGGATGCCGCTTCGAATGCTGCGCAGGGAAATATTAAGGGAAATATCACTGCACATAAACACATATGGCATCACATCATAATAATCGATGGCCCCCATATTCGTTACTTTCGGTAGATTTGGGGTGGCATGATGGGTAAAAAGCTTCACCGGATACTTCTCAGAAAGCATCTGAAGGATTCGCTGTCGCTCTATTTGGGCCATCTTGCGTCCTAGGAAATAATCCGCATAGACTCTTGCCGGACGTTCCACGCCCCCCGGCGCCGGACGATAAGGGAGCACCCTCTGAATCTCCTCAAGAATATTGGTAGTTAATAATTCCTCGATAAAATTCGCACCATAGACTTCTAGCTGCGCTTCCATGATGCCCTCAAGATATCCCTTCACATAGTCGGGAAGGGCTTCGAGCCGCTCATAAAAATTTCCCTTCTCATTATACATGGAGCCCACAAAGGAGATGGCGCTATCGCACACATCATGCACCTTGTCATCGATTTTGGCACGCATTCGCGCCAGTCGGTCCACATTGGCAGCCAGTGGCATATAATATACCGTATCGATGCCGCCGTTTTTTAACTCCAGATACTGGGCACTATCAAAAAGGAAGATGAAATTGCAGGGATTGGTGATGGTATAGGAATAGAGCACTAACAGCGGACTATCGTACACCCAAGCCACATAAGGAATGCCGTAGCGATTGCAGTTATTGGAAATCACCGCGCTGTAATTAAAAGAAAAGACCACATCCGGGCGGTCCGCCATCGCCTCTTCAAAAAGAGCATCAAATTCCTTACTGCTTCGTTCTAACAAAAGCTCCGTGGAAATAACGCGAAAATCATTTCCCAGATTCGCCATGGCTTCCTTCATATCTTCAATTCCAAAATTCTTATGTTCCCAGGCAAGAATCTTCATCTTCCCGTCCCCTTTCGCTAAACTAGGCCAAGAATTTCTCGTAGCCCCCGCTCAAATGTAAAACATTCCTTTATTTTCTGCTGCCCCGCATATGCAATACGGCGCCGCTCCTCTTCGTGGGTCAGATAATACTGGCAAAGATTCACTAGATCCCCTAGATTTTCATATACCACGATATCTTCTCCAGGCGTAAAATACTCCCAGATTTCTTCCTGCATATTGGTGATTACAAAACCACCGCAGGCCATAATATCCAGCACTCGTAGAGGAATTCCCGTTCGAATATTACATAAGGAAATATTCAGATTAATCTTGGCATTGGCAAAGACCTTGGGCATTTTGCCATAATAATCCACATATCCATGGGAATTTATTGCGGATAGTCCCTGGGGCTCATCTGCGGAATACAGATCCACGCGAAAACGGTTGGATAAAAGTGCCAGTGCCATTTTACGATTTCTTCCCGTGGCTTCACAGGCGCAGGTATAAAGCATCTCTTCTTTGGATACCTTCACCGTCTGATTACTTTTTTCCTGATAGAAGGCATTGCATTCCTCCATCCAGGCATCCGTCAAAAGATGATCCAGGATAAATCCGCTAGGCACCACCTGTTGGGCACTCACCATGCCTTCTAATTTTCCACGGTGCCACTGATCCAGGGGTGCACTAAGATAGGCATATTCCGACTGATATAATTTGCCAAGAAAGGCAATGTCTGTTACATAGGAAGGATCCCTACCATCCGAATTTGGTAAAAACACTTCCGGATCCGCTGCCAGTGGGAGATACTTAACTCCCCCATAGCCCATACGATGAAATTCTTCCACTTGTCCTCGGTCAAAATCATAGACTCGATTCCAGAAATTTCCTAGGCTCCTTAGATTTCGAAGATGCAGGGGTGAGTCATAAATCCAGCTATAATAAGGAACTTTTTTGGCCTCACAAAAATCTGACACGATCGGACAAAAATTCACAGAAAGAATCCCATCAAAGTTATCCTTCTCCCAGGCGCTTTGTAAGGCGGCTTCCATGAAAGGATCCGACTCCCAGTCCTTCGGAATATAGGACAATACCTCATATGGAATCGAAAGATTCTTTAGTCCACGCTCCATGCCTTTTTGCATAAATGCGTTCCACTGCCAGAATAATAATTTCATCCTTCACTTCCCCCAAACTTCACATCCTGATTCACTTTCTCCAACAGCAGGAGGCTGCGCTTCTCCCAGGTATATTCCTTCATGGCAATCTCCCTGGCCCTCTTAGACATGGCTTCCATGCGAGGCGCATCCTCGAAAAGATTTCGAATCCGTCCAGGAAGACTTTCTAAATCCTCCAAGGAAAATTGCAGCATGCACTCCTCATCAAAATGAAACTTTAAATACGTGGTTTCATCCGTAATGCAGATGGCGCCATTGGCCATGGAATTGGCGATGCGCTCCGTCATACCATTCTTATGCCAAGTCATCACGTTTAAGGAACATTTGCATAGGGACAGGGTGTGAAGGCTTTCTTCGACGGACAGGGCGGGATGAATCACTAAATTCTTCCGCCCCTTCGTGTCCGGATAATCCTTCCAACTATCCCCGTACACATGCACTTCGATGCCGCTTGCAAGCAGGGTTTCCATCACCTTATGGCGATAATAAGCCACCACTTCCTTGCACACCGGATAATATTGCGTTAAGTCGAAGGCGGAAATCTTCTCCCCCTCCTTACTGGTATAACCCACGCATCCCACCTCAAATGTTTCCTGTGGGTGCGCGATCATATAATCATAATATCCCTGCTCGAAGTCCGAGGCCATCCGCTCTTTCACCGGATGGTAGGAACCGATAAATACTAAATCGAGGGGACGCTCTAAAAATTTCTGATCCTCTTCTTCCCCAAAAGCCCCCTGGGATGACTTAGGAACGCTTTTCCCCGGTTCCTTCCATGCATCCCCCCCTGGGAAGAAATGGATACTATCCTTAATTCCATAATAATCCCGTCCATATCGGGCATAGTCCCCATCCTGTTGTAAAATATGGATTTTAGGACTCAATTCATGAAACAGATCATGGAAAAACAGCGGATTATCAAAGTAGAACAGATATTGATCCACATTCATCCGCTTAAAAAAGTCCTTACTCAGTACCGGACTTTGAAATCCCACAATGGCTTTATAGGGCTTTTCCATCAATTGGGACAAATCCCTGTAATTTCCTAAGGAGTTATCGGATAGAACCACGGATTCCCCATAGGCCATCAGTTCTTCCCCAAGCCTCTTTGCAAATGTATGTAATACCCCATAGCAGGTCTGATCCCCCATAATAATAAACCATGGGGCCGTAAGTCTGCGCAGGCGAAGAAATTCATCCTCATGTTCCGTAACATATTCCATCTGTTCTAGTAACTGTGGGCAGATTCGAAGCCACTGTTCTAAAAGTAGGGAGAGATGTGGGGATTCTTTATAGATTTCATAATAAATCTTCCATAGATATCCCGCATATTCCTTCGAAATTTCCTGGCGGGCTGCTACCTGTTTCGTCCCTTCCTCTAGTAGCTCCGTGGATGATTCTATGGATTCTTGGTGTTCTTTCTTTTGGTCCAAGGCACAGGGAATCAAAAAAGCCCGTCCCTCTCCTAAGAGACGGCACAGGAATTCATATTCCGTTCCCCCTCCCGCAATTCCTGTCTGGAAGGGACCGACCTTCTGAAAAATGGACTTGGCTACACAAAAACCTACCAGTTCCACCTGTGGGATGGCAAGAAAATCCATCTGGGTGATTTCTCCCCCTTCCATGGTTTCCTCTTCGAAAGCCCCAAAGATTACTGCATCATATTCTGTTAAAAAAGGATTGGCTTCCAGCACTTCCTGAATCTCTTTTCCCGTAGCATGGGGAATTCTTGCATAGGCAAGGTACTCCTCCGGTCCACGGATTGCCTGATTTAATCGATTTCCGTCCAGCCATTCCTTTGAAGTAAGTTCTACGATTTTCATATATTCCTATCTTTCATAGATGATTTGCATTAAAGTAAGTCCCTCCGGTGGGGCTGTTGGTCCTGAAGCTTCCCGGTCCTTGGCTTCTAACATGGATGGAATCGATTCTTTGGCAATCTTTCCCGTTCCCACCTGAAGTAAGGTTCCTGCAATAATCCGAACCATATTATATAAAAATCCATTTCCCGTAATGCGGATGGTGATCAGTCTTCCTCCCAAAGGATCCATGGGATTTTCTTCACAGATTACATCACAGGCATAAATTGTGCGAATCGTACTTTCCACCGTGGTCTTTACGGAACAAAAACTTTTAAAATCATGTTCTCCCACCAAAGCCCCGGCCGCTTCTTTCATGGACTCCACATCCAGCTTCTTATAATAGAACATGGTATGATCTTTTCGTAAGGGATCCCGGTGACTTCGATTAAGAATCCGATATTCATAAGTTTTTCGACAGTCGCAATGTCTTGGATGCCAATCCAGGGGCACTTCTTCCGAGGACTGGATCACAATATCCGGTGGCAAAAAAGTATTCAATGCATTGGCAAAGATTTCCGCACGATACCGATCTTCCACATCAAATACTGCCACATTGCCATAGGCGTGTACTCCCGAATCCGTACGACTGGCTCCAATTACTTTCACTTCCCGGTGAAGGAAATTACTGATGGTGGTATTTAATACGCCTTCCACCGTCTCCACTCCCGGCTGCACCTGCCAGCCGCAGTAGTTGGTTCCATCATATGCAACTGTGAGTTTGACACGCTTCATACAACATTTGCTCCTTGGGTAGTCATACCCCCCACCTACGCTAACGCTTAGAGGTGGGGGATTTCTCCGACTGAATTAAAATCTACGAAGGAAGAGAATACATGCGAAATACGCAATGAGCACCAGGTATGCAAGAAAGTCCTTCTTCTTATAACGAAGGGGCTTCATACGAGTTCTTCCCTTAGCTCCGTGATAACATCTTGCTTCCATGGCCATGGCTAAATCATTGGCTCGACGGAAGGCGGAGATGAATAGTGGCACCAACAGTGGTACCATGGCTTTGGCACGCTTGATGAGATTTCCATGGTCGAAATCCGCACCACGGGCCATCTGCGCTTTCATAATCTTGTCCGTTTCCTCAATTAAGATCGGAATAAAACGAAGGGCGATGGACATCATCATGGCGATGGAATGCACCGGCACCTTCACATAGGTTAACACATGCAAGCCCTTCTCCAAGCCATCCGTCAGACTATTGGGCGTGGTGGTGAGGGTGAGGAGGGATGAGCCGATGATTAACAGCATCAATCGAACAATCATAAAAGCTGCAAGCTGGGCTCCTTCCTGGGTAATGGCAAATTTTCCTATGGTAATCACTGGGGTTCCGGGAGTTAAAAACAGATGGAAGACCACACTAAAAATCAGAATATATAGGATGGATTTTAGGCCTCGCATCATGAATTTTACCGGTACTTTAGAGATTGCAATAAGAATTCCTAAAAAGATTGCCGCTCCCAGATAGACGGGAATGGTGGTTCCCATAAACAGGGACACGATGTAGACCATGGTTCCCACTAATTTTACCCGGGGATCTAATCGATGTAATACCGAGTTGGTTTGATAATATTGTCCTAATGTGATATCTCGAATCATTTTCTTGTCCTAAATTCTATAAATTTATGCCTTTTGTCATAACCCCCACCTACGCTAACGCTTAGAGGTGGAGGATTTCTCCGACTGAGTTAAAAGATCAGCCAGTACCTTCGTTGCTTCCTTCACCGTGGTCACATCCGAAGGAACCGAAATTCCCTGGGCATTTAATTCATGCATAAGATAGGTCACCTGTGGCGCTGCAAGCCCCATAGTCTCTAACTCCTGATAAGCGGCAAAGACTTTCTTGGGTTCATCATCATAGACAAGATGCCCGTGATTCATCACCATAATTCGTGAAACGTATTCTGCCACATCTTCCATACTATGGGAAACTAAAATAATGGTAATTCCCAGTTCTTCCCGCAAAGAGGCAATGTGATCAAGGATCTCGTCCCGGCCCTTTGGATCCAGTCCTGCAGTGGGCTCATCCAAAATCAGCACATCCGGCTTCATGGCAAGTACTCCTGCAATGGCCACACGGCGCTTCTGTCCTCCGGATAAGTCAAAGGGGGACTGATAGTATAAGTTCTCTGGCAAATGTACCTGACGCAGTGCTTCAAATGCCCGATACTCCGCATCTTTTTGAGAAAGGCCCTGGTTTAATGGACCAAAACACACATCCTTAAAAATATCCGTCTCAAATAACTGATGTTCCGGATATTGGAACACCAGTCCTACATGACTTCGCAGCTTTTTCATATCGAACTTCTCGTCATAGATATCCTGGCCTTCATAATAGATGGATCCACTGGTAGCACGGATTAATCCGTTCAAATGTTGAATCAGGGTGGATTTTCCCGATCCCGTATGGCCAATAAGTCCTATGAATTCTCCCTGCTCCACCGTAAAACTCACGTTGGAAATAGCATTTTTGGAAATGCCGGATTCGATTTCATAGGAATAACTAATATTATCTACAATTAATGACATAGTCCCATTTGCTCCTTGATTGCTGCGATGAATTCTTCCTGCGTTAAAATGCCAAGGGGAAGATCATACCCTAAGTTTCTAAGATTCCAGGCAACTTCCGTTACCTGCGGTACATCCAGGCGCAGTTCTTTTAACTCTTCCACCCTTGAGAAGATTTCTCTTGGGGTTCCATCCATTACCACACTGCCGCCATCCATCACAATCACACGATCCGCTCCCACCACTTCATCCATGTAATGGGTGATGAGAATCACAGTCACATCTTCCTGTTCATTTAACTCATGAAGAGCCGAAATTACTTCTTTTCGACCATTGGGATCTAACATGGCGGTTGGCTCATCTAATACAATGCACTTAGGCTTCATGGCCATAATACCTGCAATAGCCACACGCTGCTTTTGACCACCGGATAATTTATTCGGAGAAGCACTTCGAAATTCATACATTCCCACACTCTTAAGGGCTTTCTCCACACGTTCCCAGATTTCCTTCGTAGGAACACCGATATTTTCCGGACCAAATCCCACATCTTCTTCCACTACCGTGGCAATGATCTGGTTATCCGGATTCTGGAATACCATTCCTGCAGTCTTTCGAACATCCCAAAGATGCTCATCATCCGTGGTATCCATGCCATCCACCCATACGGTACCTTCCGTTGGAAGGAGAAGAGAATTTAAGTGCTTCGCAAAGGTGGATTTTCCAGAACCATTATGTCCAAGAACAGCCACAAAGCTACCCGGTTCCACTTCCACACTCACATCACGGACCGCATTCACAATGCCATCCACATTTCCCTCTTCGTCCCGTCGAATATAATCAAAGGATAAATTGTCTGTTTTAATAATCTTCATATGTTTACCTGATTCCTTGATTCTTCCCACAATTGTCATTAGTTTACCACATTCAAGCGTATTTATCCATAGATATCCAATGGATAAAAAAAGGGACTACATTACGTAGTCCCTTTCCAATCTTTGTTTATCAATCAATTCGATGAAATACAAGAATTAAACTAACTCAAGTAATACCATCATGGAAGCATCACCCTTACGAAGACCAATCTTGGTGATTCTTGTGTAACCACCGTTACGATCTGCATACTTTGGAGCTACTTCATCAAGTAACTTAGCAGTAAGGTCAACCTTCTTGGTGTTCTTCTTCTTACCAGCATTCTCAGTTGGTACTTCTGTTACGTTGTAAAGATAAGCTGCGATCTGACGACGAACATGAATTCTAGAAGGAGCATCCTTCTTAATTGTCTTCTCAACGCTATCGTATACGGTAACCTTCTTACCATCAACAACTTCCTTCACGCGCTTGCCATTCGCATCCTTACGAGCAACCTTAGCGGTAACAGTTACTGTTTCGAAGTTATCCTTTTCCTTAGCAGCGATTGTGATTAACTTCTCAACCTGCTTACGAACTTCCTTTGCTCTAGCTTCGGTGGTAACGATCTTACCATTCTCGATTAAAGCGGATACCTGGTTTCTTAATAATGCATTTCTCTGGTCAGATGTTCTGCCGAGCTTTCTGTACTTTGCCATTTTAATTTTTCCTCCATAAATTCGCGGTGATTTCACACTTCGGTTTTACAAATCACTCATTGTGGAGCACATTTCTATGCTCATCGGTCTTATTAGAAATATATTAGTCCTCACTCTGACGTAATGAAAGACCAAGTTCATCCAACTTCTGTAATACTTCCTCTAAGGACTTCTTACCTAAGTTACGAACCTTCATCATGTCTTCAGAAGTCTTGTTGGTAAGCTCTTCTACGGTATTGATACCTGCACGCTTTAAGCAGTTATGAGAACGAACAGAAAGTTCAAGCTCATCAATGCTCATGGTGAGTGCCTGCTCAGCACCGCTCTCTTCCTTCTCTACCACAACATTGGTACGCTGACCCTTCTCAGAAAGATCAACAAAGAGAACAAGAAGTTCGCTTAAAACCTTAGCTGCAATACTTACAGCATCTTCTGGACTAAGTGTACCGTTGGTCCATACATCCAGTGTAAGCTTGTCATAATCAGTGATCTGTCCTACACGAGTATTTTCCACAGACATATTTACTCTCTCTACAGGGGTGTAGATTGAATCAATTGCAATAACGCCTACAGGCATATTCTCTGTCTTATTCTTATCAGAGCTAATATAACCTCTGCCGTTCGTAATGGTTAATTCCATAACCAGCTTGCTGTCACCGCCATTAAGATGTGCGATAACATGATCTTTATTGATAATTTCAATATCAGAATCAACCTGAATATCAGCTGCAGTAACTGCACCGTCACGACCAACAACTTCAATATATGCAGTCTTTGGTTCGTCAGACTCGCTGTTATTCTTAATAGCTAATCCCTTGATGTTCATAATGATTTCAGTTACATCTTCCTTAACACCAGGAATAGAACTGAACTCGTGTACAACACCGTCAATCTTGATCTGGCTAACTGCAGTACCAGGAAGAGAAGAAAGCATAATTCTGCGAAGGGAATTACCAAGTGTAATTCCGTAGCCTCTCTCCAATGGCTCTACTACAAACTTTCCATACTTCTTATCTTCAGAGATTTCCTGAATATCAATTTTTGGTTTTTGAAAATCGAACACGAGTAAAACCCTCCTTCTGGGTATGGTTGAAATACTTATAGTGATTTCTAGTAAATCTTACTTAGAATACAACTCGACGATAAGCATCTCGTTAACTGGAACATCAATTGCTTCTCTTGCAGGTAAAGACTTAACTTCACCCTTTAAATTATCAGCATCAGCCTCTAACCACTCTGGAACTACACGGCTAGAAGAAACCTCAAGGATTTCCTTATAACGTACAGAGTTCTTAGACTTCTCTCTGATTTCAATCTTATCTCCAACACTTACTAATAAGGATGGAATGTTAACGGTCTTACCATTAACTAATACGTGCTTATGATCAACGATCTGTCTTGCTTCCTTACGGGTACGAGCAAAACCAAGACGGAAGATAACATTATCAATTCTTCTCTCAAGAAGAACCATAAGGTTCTCACCGGTCTGACCGCTCATCTGCTCAGCCTTAGCATAATAGTTACGGAAAGGCTTCTCTAATACACCGTAGATGAACTTAGCCTTCTGCTTCTCACGAAGCTGTAAGCCGTATTCACTACTCTTCTTTCCAGCAATTCTGGACTTTCTGTTAGACTTCTTACTAACACCTAAATAATATGGATCTAAATCAAGTGATCTACATCTCTTTAAAACAGGTACTCTGTTAATAGCCATCTTACTCTATACCTCCAATTAAACTCTTCTACGCTTTGGTGGACGACATCCGTTATGTGGAACTGGTGTAACATCCTTGATACTTACAACTTCAATACCGCATGCTGAAAGAGCACGGATTGCAGCTTCTCTACCAGAACCTGGTCCCTTAACCATAACATCAACTGACTTTAAGCCGTGTACCAGAGCTGCCTTAGCTGCAGTTTCTGCTGCAACCTGAGCTGCGTAAGGAGTAGACTTTCTTGAACCTCTAAATCCTAAACCACCTGCACTTGCCCAAGAAATAGCATTTCCTTCGGTATCAGTGAGGGTTACGATAGTATTATTAAAAGAAGACTGAATATGAGCCTGACCTCTTTCAATATTCTTCTTAACACGCTTCTTTGTTACTTTTTTTGCAACTTTCTGTGCCATTTTCTAAATAAACCTCCTTATGAAACCTTCATGGTTTCTAATCAAAACCAAGCTTACAAAGCTTATAGAAATGGAATTATATTCCGTTAAATTACTTCTTCTTATTAGCTACTGTCTTCTTAGGACCCTTACGAGTTCTAGCATTGGTCTTAGACTTCTGACCACGAACAGGAAGTCCCTTTCTATGGCGGATTCCTCTGTAGCTTCCGATTTCCTGAAGTCTCTTAATGTTAAGAGATACTTCTCTTCTTAAATCACCTTCAACTAAAAGGCCATCATTTTCCATAGCCTTCTGAATCTTAATTACTTCATCATCAGTCAAATCCTTACAACGGACATCAGGATTAACACCAGCTTCAGATAAAAGTCTGGATGCTGTTACTCTACCGATACCATAAATATAAGTAAGACCAATCTCAACTCTTTTTTCTCTTGGTAAATCTACACCAGCGATACGAGCCATGCGTTCTAAACCTCCATACAATTGGATCTGTAAGCCCCCTGGCAGCCCGCAAAAGCGTCTGAAATGTGTGCCATTCCTCTCACAATCCTTCGATAAATTCTAAATATATTACTTCATAGCAACTCAGATAGACACATAACGGTTGACGGACCGTATATACATATGTGTAACATCATGGGCCTGAATATCAGCCGCGATATCCAGGAAAATTGTTTCGCATGATATCGGATCTATCCCGACATTGCTGCAGCCGCAAATTCATTAACACAAACAAAGAATCGCGTATATTGCGATTCTTTTTAGGAAAGAGCGTATTAATTAACCCTGTCTCTGCTTGTGCTTTGGATTCTCACAGATAATTCTGATGGATCCCTTTCTCTTAATAACCTTGCATTTTTCGCAAATAGGCTTTACAGAAGATCTAACCTTCATTGCATAAGTCTCCTTTCCCAAAAAGATACGTTTAACATTGTAACAAAAACCCTCTTGGATGACAAGATTGTTTCTTGTACTTTATTAGATACACAGGAAGGATTTTTTACCAATCCTTCCTGGTTCCAATCTTTCTTCTTAAAAAGAACTCTTACTTATCTCTCCAGATAATTCTTCCCTTGGATAAGTCATATGGACTTAATTCAATGGTAACCTTATCACCAGGTAAGATACGAATATAATTCATTCTTAATTTTCCGCTGATGTGCGCAAGCACCTGATGACCATTTTCCAACTCTACCTGAAACATTGCATTTGGTAACTTTTCAATCACAGTTCCTTCGATTTCAATTACATCTGCCTTAGACATATAAAAAATTTCCTCCTAATTCATGTGCCTACTTTGACACCAACGACAACTTGTATTCCTTAATTGCTCTCTTAATCTCTTCATCCCGATCCAATGCTTCGGTAAACACTCCAATCCCTTGCAAATGTTTACACTTTTTTTTCTTTGGCGCAGATATGGTCTTTAAACGACCGTCCGCCACATATGCTACATTGGCATCCACGGATAGGATGACATATATTTCATCTTTATCATGTCCTGCCAAAGATTTCGCAAGACATCCTCTCTTCATCTCCATAAATTCTTGCATTCCTTCTATATTATATTATCGATTTAATGTAAGAATCTCTGGCTCTCCCTCAGGAGTAATGAGAATGGTGTTCTCATAATGGCTGACTGGGGAATGATCCTTGGTGATAACACCCCATCCATCCTCCTGCCATTCCACTTCCGGATTTTTCAGAGCAATCATTGGCTCCACCGCAAGTACCATGCCGGGCTTTAACTTAATGCCTCGGGTTTCCTGACGGAAGTTTGGGATCTGTGGATCTTCGTGAAGATCCGTTCCTACGCCGTGACCACATAACTCACGAATGATTCCATATCCGAATGGTGTAATATAATCATCCACTGCTGCACAGATTTCATGCAAATGATGTCCAGCTTGTGCACATTTAATCGCCTCGAAAAAGCTTTCTTCGGTGTGCTGTACCAAATCACGAATCTCAGGCTTTACTTCACCCACCATGTAAGTTCTTGCAGCATCGGAATAATATGCCTTATAAGTAACTCCTGCATCGATGGTTACGATGTCCCCTTCTTTTAAGAAGGTATGCTTTTTAGGAATTCCATGAACAATTTCTTCATTAATAGAAATACATAAACTATTAGGAAATCCATCATAATTTAAGAAGGAAGGAGTACAATCCTTTAACTTCTTAATATAATCATATGCTTTATGATCTAATTCCAGGGTAGAGATTCCTGGTCGAATCAACGTACCCAGATAATCATGAAGATCTGCGAGACGTTTTCCTGCTTCTCTTAATAACTCGATTTCTCGCTGGGATCTAATTGCTACTGCCATGATTACTCTCCTAAGATATTGACGATTGCTGCAAATACATCATTCATATCCACAGTTCCATCAACCTCTTTTAAAATACCCTTATTGGTATAGTACTTAATCAGTGGTTCTGTCTGCTCATGGTAAACATTTAATCTCTTCTGAACAGTCTCTGGCTTATCATCATCACGTAAGATTAATTCCTTACCACAGGTATCACATACACCGTCCACCTTGGTTGGATTATATACAATATGATAGGTAGCACCACAGCCAACGCATGCACGACGACCGCCCATACGATTAACGATATTCTCATCAGGTACTTCTACATTGATTGCAACATCAACCTTTGTTCCAGCCTCTGCTAATGCCTTGTCCAAAGCTTCTGCCTGAGGAATGGTTCTTGGGAAACCATCTAAGACATAACCATTAGCACAATCTGCTTCCTTAAAACGATCCATGATCAGATCTACAACAAGTTCATCCGGTACTAAAAGGCCCTGATCCATATAAGTCTTTGCCTTCTTACCAAGTTCGGTTCCGTTCTTAATATTGGCACGGAAAATATCACCGGTAGAAATGTGTGGAATGGTATATTTGCTTGCAATCATTTTTGCCTGTGTGCCCTTACCAGCACCAGGAGCACCTAACATAATAATCTTCATAGGGTACAACCTCCAATTTTTTTTCATTAATACCTAAAACTTGCCCGGAAACATAAATTATTCCCGGGCAAGTCATCAGTCAACTACTCTCTTCTACTTTAAGAATCCCTTATAGGTACGAACTACCATCTGGGATTCGATGGACTTCAGAGTTTCCAGTACAACACCTACGATAATGATTAAGGATGTTCCACTGAAAGATACACTAGCCTTGAATACGCCGGAAATCACAATTGGAATTACACAGACAATAATCAGACCAATGGCACCAATAAATACAATATAATTTAAAAGTTCATTCAACTTATCGGAAGTTGGCTTACCAGGACGAATACCTGGGATAAATCCACCGGACTTCTTTAAGTTATTAGCAACTTCTAATGGATTAAAGGTAATGGATGTATAGAAGTATGCAAAGAATACTACTAATACAATATATACTACTAATCCGATTGTATACTTAGGATACTGTGGGTTACACCAATAGGAGGAACTCAAGTATCTTGTCCATTCAGCTGTATAGCCTAAGAACTGCGCAATGATAATTGGTGTTGACAGTAAGGATGAGGCAAAGATTACTGGGATAACACCTGCCGTATTTACCTTTAAAGGAATTACGGAACTGTTTCCTCCCATACTCTTTCTTCCTACAACCTTCTGAGAATACTGAACTGGGATCTTACGTACAGCATCCTGAAGAATACATACAAGAACTACCATTACTACAATTACTGCAATAATAATAAGTGCTGCAAGTACCCCCCTTGCTACTTCCTGATTGAATACGAAATTCGCAAACAATGTATACATATCTTCTGGAATTCTTGATACGATATTGAATAACAATACGATGGAAATTCCGTTACCTACTCCCTTTTCAGTGATATTCTCACCGATCCACATAAGCAATGCAGAGCCTGCAGTTAAACAGCAAATGATAATAATTACTGACCAGACACGAGCACCTGTGCTCATTGCTGCATAATTTTTAATCAATCCTGAGGAACCAAAGCCAATAGCCATTACAACACTCTCAAAAAGAGCTAATGCAACGGTCACATATCTTGTGATTTCTGCAATCTTCTTACGTCCATCCTCACCTTCCTTCTGCATTTCCTCTAATTTAGGAATTGCAATGGTCATGAGCTGCATGATAATGGAAGATGTGATGTATGGTGTAATACTTAATGCAAATACGGACATCTGCAAGAAAGAACCACCAGTAAACGCATTTAATACCTCGAATGCATCATTACTCTGATCAAACAGGGAATTAAAATATGTGGTGTCAACTCCAGGAATCGGAAGCAAGCTTCCGATTCTTATTACAACTAACATTAAGAAGGTATAGAAGATCTTATTTCGAAGTTCTTTTACCTTAAATGCGTCACGGAGTGTTTTTAACATTAGATCACCTCAACAGAACCGCCTGCAGCTTCGATCTTAGCCTTAGCAGTTGCAGAAAATGCATTAACCTTAACAGTAAGCTTCTTTGTAAGCTCACCGTTTCCAAGGATCTTAACGCCATCTCTTGGATTAGATACAATACCAGCTTCGATTAATGAATCAACAGTAACCTCAGCTCCATTTTCAAACTTCTCAAGAGCACTAACATTGATGCCGATGATTTCCTTGTAATTTCTATTAGTGAATCCTCTCTTAGGAATTCTTCTGTATAATGGCATCTGGCCACCTTCGAAACCAGGTCTTGGAGCTCCTGAACGAGCCTTCTGTCCCTTATGTCCCTTACCTGCGGTCTTACCATTTCCTGAACCGTGTCCACGGCCTCTTCTGAAATTATCGCTCTGCTTAGAACCTACAGCAGGCTGTAAATTAGATAAGTCCATTATTTTCCTCCTTAATTACTCTTCAACCTTAACCAGGTGTCTAACCTTCTGAACCATACCTCTAGTTGCTGCATTATCAGGAAGTTCAACAGTCTGATGAAGCTTACGAAGACCAAGAGCTTCAACAGTCTTAACCTGCTTAGGGATTGCGCCGATAGGAGATTTTACTAAAGTAATCTTTAAAGTTTCTGCCATTTTTCTCGCCCTCCTTCTTAGTTATAAAGCTCTTCTACTGACTTGCCACGAAGCTTAGCAACTTCTTCTGGAGTCTTTAACTGGCTTAAACCAGCGATTGTAGCATATACTACGTTCTGCTTGTTGTTAGAGCCAAGAGACTTTGTACGAATATTCTTAATACCTGCAAGCTCGATCACGGAACGAGCAGGACCACCTGCGATTACACCAGTACCTTCTGGAGCTCTCTTTAATAATACATTAGCACTACCGAATCTTCCATAGAGATCATGAGGAATAGACTTATTCTGATCAACTGGAACTTCAACCAAATGCTTTAATGCATCTTCCTTACCCTTACGGATTGCTTCAGGAACTTCTGCAGCCTTACCAATACCAGCGCCAACGTGACCGTTGCCATCGCCAACTACTACTAAAGCGGAGAAACGCATATTACGTCCACCCTTTACTACCTTGACAACGCGCTTGATTGATACAACTTTCTCCTGGATTTCCATATTACTAGGATCAATGATTGTACGTTTCATTTATGTTTCTCCTCCCTACTAGAACTCAAGACCAGCTTCACGAGCTGCGTCTGCTAATGCCTTTACTTTACCCTGATAGATCATACCACCACGATCATAAACTACTGTAGTGATACCCTTCTCAAGAGCTTTCTTTGCAATTAAGGTTCCTACGTAGGCAGCTGCTGCAACATCATTGGTCTTAGAAAGTTCAGCCTTAGCATCCTTCTCTAATGTAGAAGCTGCTACCAATGTCTTTCCAACTGTGTCGTCAATAATCTGAGCGTACATATGATTATTACTTCTGAACACAGCTAAACGTGGTCTTTCAGCAGTACCGCTGAAACGGTTACGTAACTTCTTATGTTTCTTTTCACGAACTTCTGTTCTAGACTTCTTACTAACCATCTTGTTTCACTCCTTTAATTATTTCTTACCAGTCTTACCGACCTTACGTCTGATAGTTTCATCCACATACTTAATACCCTTACCCTTATATGGTTCAGGTCCTCTCTTAGCGCGGATTTCAGCAGCGTACTGTCCAACTTTTTCTTTATCAATACCCTTAATGGTAATCTTGTTTTCTGCTACAACAGACTCGATTCCTTCTGGATCTTCCATCTCAACTGGATGAGAATAACCAAGGGCTAATACTAAGGTCTTTCCCTTCTTAGAAGCTCTGTAACCAACACCGTTGATTTCAAGTTCCTTCTGATAACCATCATTTACACCAATAACCATGTTATTGATGAGGGTTCTGGTTAAACCGTGTAAGGACTTCATTCTCTTGAGATCGTTAGGACGAGAAACAGTTACTTCTGCTCCTTCTACCTTGATTTCCATCTCAATAGGTAATACTCTCTCGAGAGTTCCCTTTGGTCCCTTTACAGTCACTTTATTATTTTCTGCTACTTCTACAGTAACACCTGCAGGAATAGCGATAGGCATTCTTCCTATACGTGACATGCCGTGTACCTCCTATAAATAATACATTTATGATTAATAACTAATTACCAAACGAAGAGAAGAACTTCGCCACCAACATGAAGCTTTCTTGCTTCCTTATCCGTAACAACACCCTGATTGGTTGAAATTACAGCAGTTCCAAGGCCACCAAGTACCTTAGGAAGATCTTCACAGTTAGCGTAAACACGAAGACCTGGCTTAGAGATTCTCTTAATACCGGAGATGATCTTCTCGTTCTTATCGCTACCGTACTTTAATGTAATATGAATGTTCTTCACATTCTTAATCTTCTCATCATCAACAAGTTCAAAACTCTTGATATAACCTTCCTTGAGAAGGATCTCTGCGATAGAGACCTTCATCTTAGAAGATGGAACATCAACTGTATCGTGCTTTGCGGTATTTGCATTACGGATTCTTGTAAGCATATCTGCAATTGGATCTGTCATTTTATTTGTTTCCTCCTTATCTTAACATTGCCTCTTACCAAGATGCCTTCTTAACACCTGGGATCTGGCCCTTATATGCTAACTCACGGAAGCAAATTCTGCAGATTCCGTATTTCTTTAAAAACGCATGTGGACGACCACAAATTCTACAACGAGTATAAGCTCTAGTAGAGAACTTTGGTGCACGCTGCTGCTTTACCTTCATTGAAGTCTTAGCCATCGAATTTCCCTCCTATAATTATCTCTTAAATGGCATATTGAATAATCTCAATAACTCACGAGCTTCTTCATCTGTCTTAGCGGTAGTAACAACAATAATGTCCATACCTCTAACCTTATCAATCTTATCATATTCGATTTCAGGGAAAATAATCTGTTCCTTGAGACCTAATGCATAATTTCCTCTTCCATCAAATGAATCTGCGCTAACACCACGGAAGTCACGTACACGTGGTAATGCAAGATTTACAAGACGATCTAAGAACTCATACATCTTATCGCTACGTAAAGTAACCTTACATCCGATTGCCATACCTTCACGAATCTTGAAGTTAGCTATAGAGTTCTTAGCACGTGTTAATACTGCCTTCTGGCCTGCGATTGTCTCAAGCTCACGAACAGCAACATCAAGAACCTTGGAATTTTCCTTAGCTTCTCCGACACCCATATTAATAACAATCTTATCAAGCTTAGGTACTTCCATTACATTCTTGTATCCAAACTTCTTAGTCATTGCGTCTACAATCTCATTATTGTATAAATCTTTAAGTCTGCTACTCAACTTTGTTAGCCTCCTTCCTCAATTACTCGATAACTTCGCCAGTAGCCTTAGCTACGCGAACTTTTTCCTGTCCGTTCTTACCTTCAACGAACTTATAACCAACCTTAGTTGCCTTGCCCTTGTACATTAACTGAATGTTAGAAATGTCAATTGAGCTTTCCTGGTGAATGATACCACCCTGCTGATTCGCTGCGCTTGGCTTAGCATGCTTTGTTACCATGTTAATCCCTTCAACAACTGCGGAATGGTTCTTAGGGTCTACGGAAACAACCTTTCCTTCTTTACCCTTATCCTTACCAGCGATTACCTTAACTAAATCGCCCTTCTTAATCTTAACAGCTGACATCTTGGTTCCTCCTATAATACTTCTGGAGCAAGAGATACAATCTTCATGAACTGCTTATCTCTTAACTCTCTAGCTACTGGTCCAAAAATACGTGTTCCCTTAGGGGTCTTATCATCCTTGATGATAACAGCTGCATTTTCGTCAAATCTAATATAAGAACCATCTTTACGATGAGTAGTCTTTACGGTACGAACAACAACTGCCTTAACTACATCACCCTTCTTAACAACGCCACCTGGTGTTGCATCCTTAACAGAAGCAACGATAACATCGCCGATATTGGCATATCTTCTGGTTGATCCGCCTAATACTCGAATGCAAAGGAGTTCCTTAGCACCGGTATTATCGGCAACCTTAAGTCTGGATTCCTGCTGAATCATAATACTGCTCCTTTCAATCTTGCATTATTCTGCTCTGCTGATAAGTTGTACGAATCTCCATCTCTTATCCTTAGATAATGGTCTGGTCTCCATAACCTTAACAACATCACCAATTAAGCACTCATTGTTCTCATCATGAGCCTTTAACTTATATGTTCTCTTAACGATCTTGTTGTAAAGAGGATGCTTTACATGGCCTTCTACAGCAACAACGATTGTCTTATCCATCTTATTACTAATAACACGTCCTGTACGTGTCTTTCTTAAATTTCTTTCCACAACGATTCTCCTTTCTCACAAATCCAATCAAACACAATTACTCAGCCTTAGAAGCTAAAACGGTCTGGATTCTCGCGATGTTCTTACGAACTTCCTTAATTCTGCTTGTGTTTTCTAACTGATTGGTTGCATTCTGGAATCTTAAATTGAAAAGTTCCTTCTTAGCAGCTACTAAATCACTATTTAATTCTGTAGCTGATTTGCTCTGTAAATCTTCTACATACTTATTAGTTTTCATTCACTTCACCGCCTTCTAATTCTGCACGACTAACGATCTTACACTTAACTGGAAGCTTGTGCATTGCAAGACGTAATGCTTCTTTTGCGGTCTCTTCTGGAACGCCAGCAATCTCGAACATTACACGACCAGTCTTAACTACTGCTACCCAACAATCTAATGAACCTTTACCTTTACCCATTCGAACTCCGATAGGCTTTAAAGATACTGGCTTATCTGGGAAAATCTTAATCCAAACCTGACCACCACGCTTAATGTAACGTGTCATGGCAACTCTGGCTGCTTCAATCTGATTAGCCTTGATCCAAGCTGGCTCAAGTGCAACTAAACCGTATTCACCCTGGTTAACAACTCCGCCTCTGATAGCCTTACCAGACATACGACCACGGAACTGCTTACGATGCTTTACTCTCTTAGGTAATAACATTACTGTTCGCTCCCTTCCTTATTCTTCTTGGTAGGAAGGACCTCACCCTTGTAGATCCAAACCTTAACACCTAACTTACCAAATGTTGTATCTGCTTCTGCAAAACCATAATCGATATTTGCACGAAGTGTCTGAAGTGGAATGGTTCCTTCGCTATAGAACTCGGAACGAGCCATATCAGCACCACCAAGACGTCCGGAAACTGCGGTCTTAATACCCTTAGCTTCTCTAGACTTCATGGTTCTAGACATTGCAGACTTCATAGCACGACGGAAAGATACACGATTCTCTAACTGAGAAGCGATATTTTCAGCAACGAGCTGAGCGTCAACGTCAGGTCTCTTAACTTCCTTAACATCAAGGGTAAGCTTCTTAGAAGTGAACTTCTCAACTTCCTTCTTGATTACTTCGATATCAGCACCGCCCTTACCAATAACAACGCCTGGCTTAGCAGTGTAAAGGGTAACCTTTAAACGATCTGTAGTTCTTTCAATTTCAATCTTTGAAATACCTGCAGAATATAACTTCTTCTTGAGGAACTTTCTGATGTTGTAATCTTCAACGAGGCTATTTGCAAACTCATCATCCTTAGTGCTTGCATACCACTTTGAATCCCAGTCCTTGATTACACCGACTCTAATTCCATGTGGGTTAACTTTCTGTCCCATTGTAATCTCCTTTCAATTACAGTTCTTACTTTTCGTTAAGAACTACAGTGATATGACTATTTCTCTTTAAGATTCTGTATGCTCTACCCTGTGCTCTTGGATGAATTCTCTTCATTGTTGGAGCTGCGTTAGCATAACACTCTTCTACGAAAAGCTTGCTACGGTCTAAACCGTTATTGTTCTCTGCATTTGCTGCTGCAGACATTAAAAGCTTCTTTACTAAGCTAGAAGCATATCTTGGATTGTAAGTTACAATACCAAGTGCTGTTTCTAAGTCCTTGCCTCTAATAGCATCTAATACGAAACATGCCTTCTGAACAGAGACTCTAGCATAAGATAATGTTGCTGATGGTCTGGTGTCCTTATTGGCATTTCTCTCTCTTTTGATTTGAGATCTATGTCCTTTTGCCATGGATCTGAAACCTCCTTTCAAAGTATGATTCTATCTGAATCGGTATATTTATTATCTCTTACTCTTCTTTGCGTCAGCGCCATGACCTCTAAAGGTTCTTGTTGCTACGAATTCACCTAACTTGTGGCCAACCATATCTTCTGTTACATATACAGGAACATGCTTTCTTCCATCATGTACAGCGATTGTATGTCCAACCATAGAAGGGAAAATTGTGGAACGTCTGGACCAAGTCTTAATTACTGACTTATCTCCAGATGCATTCAAAGCATCAACCTTCTTTAACAGACTTGCATCTGCGAAAGGTCCTTTCTTTAATGAACGAGCCATTGGTTCTCCTCCTTATTCTATCAAACGAATTTACTTAATACCCTTGCCGTCTCTTCTACGAACAATTAACTTGTTAGACTGCTTGTTCTTCTTTCTGGTCTTTAAACCAAGTGCTGGCTTACCCCATGGAGTTACAGGGCTTGGTCTACCAACGGAAGTCTTACCTTCACCACCACCATGTGGATGGTCATTAGGGTTCATTACGGAACCACGAACAGTAGGACGGATACCCATGTGACGCTTACGTCCAGCCTTACCAATATTAACAAGGTTATGATCGCCGTTACCAACAACACCGATGGTAGCACGGCACTCAATAGGAACCATTCTCATTTCACCGGAAGGTAAACGAAGTGTTGCATACTTGCCTTCCTTAGCCATTAACTGAGCTGCATTACCAGCAGAACGAACTAACTGTCCACCCTTACCTGGCATTAATTCAATGTTGTGTACCTGAGTACCAACTGGAACTGCAGAAAGTGGTAAGCTGTTACCAATTCTAACTTCTGCATCAGGACCACTTACTACGGTCATACCATCTGTAAGTCCCTGAGGAGCAAGGATATAAGCCTTCTCGCCATCAGCATATGCGATTAAAGCGATATTAGCTGTTCTGTTAGGATCATACTCGATACCAACAACCTTACCTGGAATTCCATCTTTACGATTTCTCTTGAAATCAATAATTCTATACTTTCTCTTAGCACCACCACCGTGATGTCTTACAGTAATCTTACCCTGATTGTTACGACCTGCAGTCTTACCAGAAGAAACCAATAAGGACTTCTCTGGAGAAGACTTGGTGATTTCTGAGAAATCAGAACCGGTCATATTTCTTCTCGAAGGTGTATAAGGGTTATATGTCTTAATACCCATTGTTGTACTCCTTTCATACTTGGCGCAATAATTTGTTGTTGTCTACGCCAATCAACTTCTTTCTTCTTACAGACCCTGGAAAATTTCGATATCCTTGGACTCTGCTGTTAACTTAACGATTGCCTTCTTGGTCTTAGCAGTCTTACCAACTACCATACCTCTTCTCTTATTCTTACCATCGTTGTTCAATGTGTTTACAGAAAGAACCTTGGTTCCTTCGAACATCTTCTCTACAGCTTCCTTGATCTGGGTCTTATTAGCTTCTGGATTTACCAGGAAGGTATACTTCTTATCAGCCATATCAGCCATGGACTTTTCCGTTACAACTGGCTTTAAAATTACGTCATAGTACTGTACGTTTGCCATTATGCATACACCTCCTCGATTTTCTTAACAGCATCCTTAGTTACTACTAAGTTCTCATACTTTAACAGATCATATACATTGATCTCGTTGGTCTGTGCTGTCTTAACACCTGGAATATTCTTAGCAGAAAGGATTACGTTGTTGTCAAGATCACTTAAAACAACAAGTGCCTTTTCTACCTTTAAGTTGCCGAGTACTTCAGCGAACTTCTTTGTCTTAATCTCATCAAGCTTAAGCTCATCTACAACTACCATCTTGCTATCTGCAACCTTAGAGGTTAATGCAGAAAGAATAGCTGCAGTCTTTTCCTTCTTATTCATCTTGAATGAATAATCTCTTGGGGTTGGAGCAAATACAACTCCACCACCTGCCCACTGTGGAGCTCTGGTTGAACCCTGTCTTGCATGACCGGTTCCCTTCTGTCTCCAAGGCTTTCTTCCGCCACCAGAAACTTCAGAACGAGTCTTAGCCTTCTGAGTTCCCTGACGATTATTTGCAAGCTGGCTTACAACTGCCATGTGTACAAGATGTTCATTCACTTCAACACCAAATACTGCATCGTTCAGCTCTAAGGTACCAACTTCCTTACCTTCCATATTTAAAACAGATACGTTTGCCATCTGTGCTTCCTCCTTTCTCAACGAAACTAGATATCAGTTCTCGTTGTCTCCTTAAGTGTCACTAAAGATTTCTTAGCTCCTGGAACAGCGCCCTTAACTAAGATTAAGTTCTTGTCAGCATCTACGCGTACAATTTCAAGATTCTGGATTGTAATCTTCTTGCCGCCCATCTGACCAGGCATTCCCTTGCCCTTGAATACTCTACCTGGGGTAGTAGCAGAACCGTTAGAACCCTGATGTCTGTGGAACTTAGAACCATGAGCCATAGGTCCACGAGACTGTCCTAATCTCTTGATTGCGCCCTGGAAGCCCTTACCCTTTGAGATTGCAGATGCATCAACATGATCACCTACTGCGAAGATATCAGCCTTGATTTCATCCTTTACTGAATACTCGCTTGCGTTCTCAAAACGGAACTCCTTAAGGAATTTCTTGTAGGAAACACCGTTCTTATCAAAGTGTCCCTTTACTGGCTTGGTTGTATGCTTTTCCTTCTGATCTGCATAACCAACCTGAACTGCACTATAACCATCGTTCTCTACGGTCTTAACCTGAGTAACAACGCAAGGACCAGCCTCGAGTACAGTGACTGGAGTTAATACTCCGTCTTCGTTGAAGATTTGAGTCATTCCGACTTTCGTAGCTAAAATAGCCTTCTTCATGTTTTTTCCTCCTGTTTTGTCTACAGCGGATTGGATTGCTCCAATCATCCTAGAACAGTCAATATAAGTGGAACCTACACCACCGTCTGATGAATATATGTTGCTTCTATATTAAACCCTTCAGGATCTTCCTAAATTAAAATGTTACTTGTTGAAGAATTACTTATTCTTCATCTTGATGTCAATATAGACACCAGCTGGCATCTCTAAACGAGATAATGCATCCACAGTCTTCTGGGATGGAGTAATGATATCGATGAGTCTCTTGTGAGTTCTCTGCTCGAACTGCTCTCTAGAGTCCTTGTACTTATGTACAGCTCTAAGGATAGTTACTACCTCCTTCTTTGTTGGAAGAGGTACTGGTCCGCTCACCTGAGATCCTGTCTTCTTAACAGTCTCGATAATCTTCTTAGCAGACTGATCAACTAATTCGTGATCGTACGCCTTCAATGTGATTCTCATTACTTGACTTGCCATAAAAAAAGTCGCCTCCTTTTCGTACTTTAGGTTCTTAGTACGACAAGCGGTGACTGTACACGCTGCCGTGTGTTTCCTGACTTTCCTTTCGGAGTTTCAAGGACTCTCACACGTCTGCTTTCGCAGAAATATTCTGTACAGTGACCTGTCGTCATCATCTTAAGCCCAATTAGCTGGGCTATCTGACATTCGCTCCACGGAAAACCTACATAAAATTATGTAGCAACCTCACGCTTCTTCGCTATCAATGTCACAGCAAATACTAATATAATGTAATTTCTTATGCATTGCAAGTGCTATTTCTAATTTTTTTCAGAAAATCTTGTACTTTTTTATGCACAAATTTTTTTAGCAAATTTTGTATACTCTGCCAATTTTTTCTTACTCATATGAAAAAAATTATCCCTTGAGCTTCAACTTCATTTGCTTTAAATGATTCTTCTGCTTTAATAATTTTTCTTTTTCATGAATCTTAGCTTGGCGGTATTTTCCTGTAAGCTTCTTCATGCGAATCTTATTCTTGGCTTTGGCAACCTTCTTGGCATGGGACAGAGCCTGCTTTTGTAATTTCTCTTTCCGGGCCCGATCCTTTTTGGCGAATTTTTGCGCTAACTTAAAACGCTCCCCCAGTTCCTTGTCCATGGATTTCTTCGCATAGACAAGGCACAGAAGGATCTGAATGATTACCACAAGTTTCACTTGATGTCGACTGATCCAGGCTTTACATACATTCTTCACTTTCTCCATATCATATCGCCTCCCACCGACCGGATGCACCACATGGAAGCACCAGACCATTGGAACTTACCGGAAGTCCAATCTCATCCGCGGTAACTACTCCATTGTATTTTTTTAATACAGTACTTAACATATAGTTTAATACCGCAGGCTGAAGTCCCGTGGTATAGGAATTGACTAAAAAGAATAAAGGCTTTTCGGAAAGAAGCTGCTCACATAATTCAATCAGAGGAAAGATGGCATCTTCAATCTTCCAGATTTCTCCCTTAGGTCCACGACCGTAGGATGGAGGATCCATGATGATGGCATCATAGTGATTGCCCCGGCGGATTTCCCGCTCCACGAATTTCACACAGTCATCCACGATCCAACGAATCGAAGTATCACTTATATTAGAAGAAACAGCATTTTCCTTGGCCCAGTTGACCATACCCTTGCTGGCATCCACATGGGTTACCTTCGCACCTGCTGCTGCCGCTGCAATGGTGGCACCACCGGTATAAGCAAAAAGATTTAAGACTTTGATTTCCCGATTGTTGACTTTACTTTCCTTTCGAATCTTTTCTGAAAACCAATCCCAATTGGCAGCCTGTTCTGGGAACAAACCCGTATGCTTAAAACTAAATGGCTTTAATTGAAAGGTCAAACTCTTATAAGAGATGGACCACTGCTGTGGAAGATCAAAGAATTCCCACTCACCGCCACCTTTGTTACTACGATGATAATGTCCGTTCAAATGTTTATAGGCGCTGTTTTTTCTTGGAGTCTTCCATATGACCTGTGGGTCCGGACGAAGTAAAATATACTTCCCCCAGCGTTCTAACTTTTCTCCATCCGAAGTATCAATTACTTCATAATCCTTCCATCCATCTGCAATCCACATATATCTTACGATCCTTCCTGTGAGTTCTTTTCACGCTTCTCATTGCGAAGCTCTTCCACATATTCTAATAATTCCTTCTTTTCTTCCGGCAGGGTTCCACTTTCTTTTATGATAACCTCATCTTTTGCAGGTTCCTTTGGTCCCTCCCCATATAATGCATGGTGCTCCTGTGGACTGATTCGTCCACCGCCCCCTGGAAGCATATCCTCCGGAATTGGAAGTTCTTCTCCTTCAATATAATCCACAATCTGATTACGGCCATGCTCCTTGGCATAGTATAGATGATCATCCGCCGCTTTAATATTCTCATCCATACTCCTGCTTCCATAGGCCTTGGCAATTCCAAAGGACATGGTGATTCTAATTTCTTTCTTTTCCACATAGGTCACCTTGGAACGGATTTCTTCTAATATAGAAGAAACTACTTCCATGGCCTGATAACTTTCTGCATTGGGGAAGATGAGAATAAATTCCTCGCCACCCCAGCGCACCGCTGTTCCATGGCCCTTCATCCGCTTCTTTAACACTTCAGAAACCATGCGAAGAATTTCATCCCCCGCTTCATGTCCATAGGTATCATTCACCTTCTTAAAGAAATCAATATCTCCAAGCACTAATACATATGGCTCCTCGTGTTCCACTAACCGGCGCTGGCATTCTGCAATAATCCGATTGCCGCTTCGTCGGTTATCCAGTCCCGTTAGGGCATCCAGTTCAATTAATTCCCGTAAGGACTTCTGCATGGTGGTGGCAAAATCCGCCATCTGGGATAATTCATCCTTTCTCGACGTTAATTCATATCCCACGGTTGCTTTTAGATTTCCCTGGGAAACATCCTTCATAAAATTCTGCAATAATCCCATATCCCGTACCATTTGATTGGAATAGGCGATGGAATTTAAAGCACCAAGTACGGATACAATAATGGTGATTACAAGAATTGGCCAGATGACGGAATAAATCATTCTCGTTACTTCACTGGCATCCTTAGCCACTGCAATCATCACCCCGTAACTTCCATCTTCATAGGGAAGCACCAGATAATAGGTATAATATTTCTTATTTCCTACTACGGTGGAATTGTAGAATTTGGACGTTCCTGTGGACAGTACTTCCGCATTCACCACGGTGTGAGCATAAGTTCCCACCAGACGATTTCCTTCCTCATCCGTAAGGGTGGTGAGGAAGCGAATATTTCCAGAAAAGATACTAATCTCTAAACCGGAATCCTCACTGATGGAATCAATTAATTCATATTGATCATTTAAAATATATTCGCCCTTGGCAAGACTTAAAATCTTATCCCCATATTGGGCATACTCCCCGGGATAAAGAAGGTCCAGGGCATCCTCCACCGTATGAGCCGTATTGGAAAGTTCATGACTTACCACGGTTTCTAGCTCGTGTGCAACCCGATGGGTGGTAAAAACTGCCGCCACCACAGCAAGGAGCACAATGGGCATAATTGTTCGTAATAATAGACTTTTCTTCAGACTATGAGTCATCTGCAACGTCCCCCTTAACGAAATCCATCCACGAGATCCATGAGATCTTCTAAGAACTGAAGTTCTCCCTTATTTCCCACATATTTCTTCTCCGGAACCCAGGTAAAGTATGGAATTGCCTCCATATGAACCTTTAACTGTCCCCGATATTCCTTCACAAGCAGTGGGATTTTACTAGTATCAATCGGTGCATGAGGATCCATCTTCATACGAACGCCCTTCATGCCACCCTTGATTTCCGTAATATATACATCCGAAGCCTTGGACTTTAATAATGCGATATTTAACAGATTGTTGGCTTCCTTAGGAAGATCTCCAAATCGGTCCACCAACTCATCCTCCATATCCATAAGTTCTTCCCGGCTTCCAATGGCATTAATACGCTTGTAGATATCTAATTTCTGCACCTCATTCCGAATATAGGTGGAAGGAATTAAAGCATCCATCTCTAAATCAATCAGAGTTTCCACGGATAAGCCCTTCTTCTCCCCCTTCATGGTAAGAACTGCTTCATTTAACATCTTGCAGTAAAGATCATATCCCACGGCAGCCATATGTCCATGCTGCTTCTGTCCCAGCACATTACCCGCGCCACGGATTTCCAAATCCTTCATGGCAATCTTAAAGCCAGAGCCAAGATCCGAGAATTCCTTAATGGCCTCCAATCGCTTTTGTGCCACTTCCGTAATCAGCTTGTTTCTTCGATATAATAAGAAGCAATAGGCGGTACGATTCGATCGTCCGATTCGACCACGCAACTGATAGAGCTGGGAAAGACCGAATTTATCCGCATCCTGAATGATCATGGTATTCACATTGGAGATATCTAACCCTGTCTCAATAATGGTGGTGGACACTAAAATATCCACTTCATGATTGATAAAATCATACATCACGGACTCTAGGGTATGTTCATCCATCTGTCCATGTCCCACAGCCACCTTCGCATCCGGAACCAAAGCCTGCACGCGCTCTGCCACATCTTCAATATCCTGCACACGATTATACACATAGTACACCTGTCCCCCACGGGCCAGTTCTCGGCGGATCGCCTCCCGTACTAATTCATCATCCTGTTCCGTTACAAATGTTTGAATCGGTCTTCGATCCTGTGGCGCCTCTTCCAGTACACTCATGTCACGGATTCCCACCAGACTCATATGAAGGGTACGAGGAATTGGGGTTGCTGACAAAGTCAGCACATCCACATTTTCACGGAGTTTCTTGATCTTCTCCTTATGGGTCACACCAAACCGCTGCTCCTCATCCACGATCAAGAGTCCCAGATTTTTAAATACCACATCCTTCGAAAGCACCCGATGGGTTCCGATCACAATATCCACGGAACCATCTTCCAATCCTCGAAGGGTTTCTTTCATCTGCTTTCCCGTACGGAAACGGGATAACAAAGCCACATTCACCGGATAGGACTTCATACGCTTTGCGAAGGTATCAAAGTGCTGTCCTGCAAGAATCGTGGTAGGACATAGGTATACCACCTGCTTTCCATCCTGAACCGCCTTAAAGGCTGCGCGAATCGCCACTTCCGTCTTACCAAAGCCCACATCACCGCAGATGAGTCGGTCCATAATCTTACTGCTTTGCATATCCTTTTTCGTAGCTTCAATGGCAGTGATCTGATCCGTGGTCTCTTCATAAGGGAACATTTCCTCAAATTCCATCTGCCAATCATTATCCGGACTGAATTGGAATCCTTCTTCCATCTGACGGGTGGCATATAATTCCACCAAATCCCTGGCCACGGTTTCCACAGCTTTTTCTACTTTTTCCTTGGTATGGCCCCACTCGGCTCCACCGATTTTATTTAACTTCGGAACCTTACCTTCCGGTCCTGCATATTTTTGCAGCTGTCCCAATTGGGTGGCAAGAACATAAAGAACCCCGCCATCCCGATATTCGATGGCAAGCCAGTCCTTTTCCACGCCTCCCACATTCTTCTTTTCAATGCCCCGGTAGATTCCCAGTCCATATTCTTCATGAACCACATAATCCCCAGGTACCAGTTCGCTGAAGGTGGCAATCACCTTACCTTCATAACCATGCTTTTTGCGGCGCTTTAATTTCCGGCTGGTGAAAATATCTCGCTCGGAAATCACTACAAATTTTAATTCCGGATATTCATATCCGCTGCCAACCCCCGCCGGGATAACCATCATTTGTCCAGGAAGAAGCTCTGGGAATTCTCCCGACTCTCCGGATACATAGGCTGCCGGAAGATCATAATCCCGCAGATCCCGACTTAAGCGCTCCGCACGAGTTCGGGAAGAGGTGGCAAGGATTACCCGGTATTTCTTCTTTAAATACTTTTCTAAATCCTTGACTAAAATCTCGAATTTATTATGATAAGCGCCAATGCTTTTCACATTCAGCGTAAATTCCTTCTCATAGGGCAAAAATCCCTTCGGATCATCAAAGGTGGAAATCGCCACATACCGATGGGTGGCAAAATCCGCTGCAATTTCCCGCAGGGGATGGAAATTCGCCACCTGTCCGGGAAGCACATAACCAAGCTCCATGCGGTGTCCCATGCTTTCCACGAATTCCTCTTCCACCGCCTTCATGGCAACTTCCAATTCCTGGGGCTCATCCAATACCATTAAGGTATTCGCAGGAAGGTAATCCAGTAAAGTCACTGGTCTCTCACAAAGATAGGGAATGAATTTTTCTGCTCCATGGCTGTCAAAACGATTCTGAATCGTTTCCACCTGCTCCAAGGTCACCTTGCGGATTCTTCCCGCCGCTTCCAGATTCTTGGCCTTCTTGAAAGTTTTTTCACATTCTTCCATCTCTGCAAGAATCTTTTCCACACCAAGACGCAGTCCCTCTTCGGATAATGGCATATCCGTAGCAGGATAGATGGTAATCTCGGTAATACGCTCAATAGAGCGCTGGCTGTCCACATCAAAATACCGAATGGAGTCCACCTCATCATCCCATAATTCGATTCGCACCGGACTACTTTCCGTGAATGGGAAGATATCGATAATTCCACCACGCACCGCAAATTGGCCGGAGGTCTCCACCTGAGGGACCCTCTCATATCCAAGATTCACCATGCGACTCTTAAACTCATCCAGATCCATGGTGTCCCCTTCCTGCACAGGAAGGATGAACCTTGCAAATTCTTCCTTGGAAATCAGACTGTCTGCAAATGCATCCGTGGTGGTTACCACCACCAGTCCATCCGCATCCTCCATCATCTGGCGCAAAGCGCTGATTCGCTTTTCTACAATGAGATTACTATGCACATCCGCACTGTAGAAGATAAAATCCTTGGCTGGATAGTAGACAATCTTCTTATGATAATAACTATATTCTTCTAAAAGATGTTCTGCACTGATCTCATCCTTGGTGACAATACAGACGCATCCTTCCCCTTCCACCATACTACTGATGAAATGGGCCTTATCCGCATTCACGCAACCAGATACCTTCACGCCACCTTCTTCTTGTAAGGCTTCTTTCAGTGGCTCATATATATTTAATTCTTTGACGATTTCTGATAATACGTTCATGCTTTACTTCATCCTACTACATCAATTCTTCTAATTATAACGATTCATCGCAGCATCCACGCCCTCGGTGAGAATGCATTCTACTGCCTTCACCGCCCGGTCCATGGCCTCGTCCACAAGACGTTTATCCTCGTTATTAAAATGACCTAACACCCAATCCGCAAGGTCGCTTCCCTTGGGCTTTTCTCCCACGCCGCATTTGATCCGTGGAAATTCCTGACTGCCAAGATTGGCAATAATACTTTTAATTCCATTATGTCCACCGGCACTTCCCTTAGGACGAATCCGGATCTGTCCCGGTACCAGACTAATATCATCGAAGATTACCAGAATATCCTCTGCCTCCACACGGAAATATTCTGCCACTTCCCGCACACAATTACCGGATAAGTTCATATAAGTCAGGGGCTTTACGAGAATGACTTTCTCCCCGCCAATCACACCTTTTCCAATCAATCCCTGGAATTTTTTCGTATCCACTGCAATCTGATAGGTCTCTGCCAGACGGTCCAAGGTTGCAAATCCCACATTATGCCTGGTCCCTTCATACTTTTTCTCCGGATTTCCAAGCCCAACGATAATCTTCATATACTCTATTAATCTTCTTTCATTAACTTTCTATTTGCTCTTAATTGATACAATAAGGGTTTTAGCGCAACTTTAGCACTTCTTCTGCATGCGCAAGCTGCTCTGGGCTATTCACACCCTCAATCTCCGTCACATCATCAATCACCATGGCATCCACTGCTCCCCCCTGGCTTTTAATAATGGTCAGAGTATCCGGAAGATAATACTCTCCCTGGGCGTTGTTATTATTTAACTGATCCAAGGCATCATAGAGCTTATCACTCTGGAAGATATACATGCCGGAATTAATTTCCCTGGATGCACGCTCTTCTTCCGTCGCATCCTTATGCTCCACATTTTTTACAAATCGGCCCTCGCCATCACGAATGATTCGGCCATATCCTGTTGGATCTTCTAAGATGGCAGAAAGTACTGTGGTATCATTACCAGCGGCCTGATGGTGCTCTGCTAATTTCTTCAGGGTCTTTCCCGTGATCAGTGGCGTATCCCCACACAGTACCAGGGTGCTTCCTTCTTTTCCAATAAAGTCCCGGGCGCATTTTACCGCATGGCCCGTTCCTAACTGTTCTTCCTGCATTGCAAATGTTACCGATACTCTTCCCTCGGTTACAGCCTTCGTATGGCTAACGCATTCTTTTACCACATCGGAACCATAGCCGATGACTACGCAAGCTTCTTTAACGCCTGCTTCCACACAGGCATTTAATACATGTTCCACCATGGGAATGCCTGCGGCTTTATGTACGACCTTAGGTAGGTCGGATTTCATACGGGTGCCCTTGCCGGCGGCAAGGATGACGGTTTTTAACATGTTATTCTCGCTCCTTACATTTCTGCTTCGCAGTGTGCCCCTCACAGAACACGCTACGTTCTCGTTCTTGCTTCGCAGTGTGCCCCTCGCAGAACACTCTACGTTCTTGTTCTTGCTTCGCAGTGTGCCCACTCTCCCTTGGGGCACGCTCTCGCTAAATTGTGTCTCGTAACGGTACTAAGCTCGTGGCTGCGACACTCGCTAAGTACCGACGGCCACAAATTGCCCCTTGGGAGGTGGACACTACTGCTACGTCGTTACGTACGTTGCGTTTAATAGCCCTGTGGGTTATTCTTCTGCCATCTCCAGGAGTCTTCACACATATCTTTTAAGTCGTACTGGGCTTCCCAGCCAAGTTCTTTCTTGGCCAGGGTTGCGTCGGCGTAACAGGTGGCGATGTCACCTGCACGGCGAGGCTTGATGGTGTATGGGATCTTAACACCGGTGGCTGCTTCGAAGTTCTTAACGATATCTAATACAGAGTAGCCCTTTCCAGTTCCCAGGTTATAGATCTTAAGGCCTGGGTCTTCCTTAATCTTCTCGATGGCCTTTACATGTCCAAGAGCCAGATCCACTACGTGGATATAGTCTCTTACACCGGTTCCATCCGGAGTATCATAGTCATTACCAAAAACACCAAGTTCTTTTAATTTGCCCACTGCTACCTGGGTGATGTATGGCATTAAATTATTCGGAATTCCGTTCGGATTTTCTCCCATGGTTCCGCTCTTATGTGCTCCAATTGGATTGAAGTAACGAAGGAGGATTACATTCCAGCTTGGATCCGCCTTCTGAAGATCGGATAAAATCTGCTCCAACATGGACTTGGTCCAACCATATGGATTGGTGCACTGTCCCTTAGGGCACTCTTCTGTAATTGGAATAAAGGCAGGATTGCCATATACGGTTGCAGAGGAGGAGAATACAATATTCTTCACATTGTGATGTCTCATCACATCCAAGAGGGTTAGGGTTCCGGAAATATTATTCATATAATATTCTAATGGCTTCTGTACGGACTCGCCCACCGCCTTCAGTCCGGCAAAGTGGATACAGGATTCGAAATCATTCTCAGAAAATACCTTCTCCAATCCTTCCTGATCATTAATATCCACCTGATAGAATTTTGGCCGTGTTCCAGTAATCGCCTCAATTCTTCCAAGCACTTTCTCACTGGCATTCACCAGATTATCCACGATAACCACATCATATCCAGCATTCTGTAATTCTACGACGGTATGGGAGCCGATATATCCTGCTCCACCAGTTACTAAAATTGACATTTTTCTTCCTCCTGCTTTCTTTCTACAAAGCCAAGTCCATTCTATGCCTTGGCATATACACCTTTCGCTTCTTGATATGCATTTGCACTTTTTTTTCGGGCTACATGCACATTTGCTTTTATATTGCGTGTCCCTGAGCTATGATCACATCCACAACCTTATTCACATAACGCTCGCAGATTTCATCACTACTTGCTTCCACCATGACACGGATTAATGGCTCCGTACCACTTTCACGAACTAAGATACGACCATCATTTCCAAGAAGATCACTTACTTCCTGTACCACAGCAACCACCTTAGGATCCGCCTGTGCTGCCGCCTTGTCCTTCACCTTCACATTCTTTAATAACTGTGGATAAATCTGTACCGGTGCTGCAAGCTCGGACAGGGTCTTATCCTTGGCAAGCATTACTTCCATCATTTTGATGGCGGTGATCAAACCGTCTCCCGTGGAAGCATATTTGCTAAAGATAATATGACCGGACTGCTCGCCACCAATACGATGACCATTGGCAGCCATATTCTCATATACATACTTATCTCCCACTTTGGTCTTCTCATAGGAAATTCCCAGAGCATCGAAGGCCTTATACAGACCAAAGTTACTCATTACCGTGGTAACCACGGTATTATTTAACAATTCTCCACGCTCCTTTAGGTAAGCAGCATAGATATACATGATCAAATCGCCATCAACCACATTGCCCTTTTCATCCACACAAAGACAGCGGTCCGCATCGCCATCAAAGGCAAATCCCACATCCAAGTCCTTCTCCTTCACTAATTTCTGAAGTCCTTCGATATGGGTGGAACCACAGTTGGTATTAATATTCACACCATTTGGCTCGTTATTAATCACATAGGTCTTCGCGCCAAGGGCATCGAAGACGCTTTTCGCAAGATACCAGGAAGCACCGTTGGCACAGTCAAGGCCGATTCTCTTTCCTTTAAAGGAATACATACCAAGAGAAATCAGATATCCCATATAACGATTTCGGCCCGCAATATAATCCACGGTACGACCAATCTTTTCTCCTGTAGCAAATGGAATCTCGCCATTTACTCCATCGATATATTCTTCTACCTTAAGAATGAAGTCCTCATCCATCTTCTCGCCGCGGTCATTAATTAACTTAATCCCATTATCATGGAATGGGTTGTGGCTGGCAGAAATCATAATTCCACAGTCAAAATCCTCCGTTCTTGTAACATATGCCACACTTGGAGTGGTGGTTACATGAAGGAGGTAAGCATCTGCTCCGGATGCTGTTAATCCTGCTACTAATGAATATTCGAACATGTAACTGGAAAGTCTGGTATCCTTACCGATTACCACTTTGCACTTATGCTGCTGACCATAATACCAGCCAATATAACGTCCTACTTTGTAAGCATGCTCCACTGTCAAGCCAACATTCGCTTCCCCTCGAAAGCCGTCCGTTCCAAAATACTTACCCATGTTTCTAATCCTCTTTTCTTCAATAATACCAATTTATATTCGCTGTAAAAAAATCCTGTTTCCTTACAGTTTTGCACCTCATATACTGCTAGTCCTCCAGGGAATAAATTCGTCCCGCATCTCCCTCGTAGACACAGCGAAGTGGCTCGATGGCCCACATATATTTCCCTTCCTCCACATAACTATTCGTCACATAGAGGTATTTGGTTCCCCGGCCACGAAGTACTCCCAGTGGGTCCGGATAATCCACATCATCCATGAAGAAATCACTTTGATGATCAAAGATCTGCTGATAGGTCATATTATAAAATTCCATCTTCATGTGATAATCATTATATCCAAAATACTGTACCGGAGCACCCCCAAGAATGGCATAGGCATGTACCATGCCATAGGCTTCCTGTTCTGACAGCGTGATTCTGGTTTCATTATCCCATAACTGACGGTTATAGTGGTAAATTCCAAAGACACTCTCATCTGCCAACGTATCCCAGGACCAGTAATTTCGCTCTTTTAACTGGGCATCCAAGTTGGATGCAAAGATTACAAAGAGGAAGATCACACCGCCAAGATAGATTTCCATCATATGTCTGGCTTCCCGATGCACATCCTTTGCCGCCGGTGCCAGGCCCTCCATATAGGCAAATGCCATCAAAAAGGCAAGTGGCCACAGAATAAAATACATCTTATAGAAATAGTAAGTGGCAAGCAGTCCCACTTGCACTAAGTAAAACAGCACCACACAATATCCCACCGTCACCAGGGCGATGGTTAATACCACATCCACACGGCGCTTCTTTGCAACCTCCACCACATAGCCAAGCATTGGGAACAATAGCAGAATAAATCCCGCATACGCGCCTCGATACACATTCCCGTCATAGGTCATGGGAACTTCCACCATGTAGCGCACGATCATGCCAAGGAAGAGGTAGCGATAAGCCACATAAATCATTCCAAGCAGCACTCCCCCATAGCAGAGTCTGCGAATATGAGGGGATAGAGTACGATTCCAATAGAATAACATTTGCTCTAGGGCATGCATTGGAGAACGTCCCGTTTTCTTCCCAAGGAAGAAAAGTACGAAAAGTACCAGGGCGCAGCCACTCACCCCAATGCCAAGGGGCTTTATAAGAGTCTCAGCAAAGCCTTTTCGAATATAGGTAATGGCCACCAGTCCAGGAAGTAGAAGGCCAATCACGCCACAAGCCACCATCCGTAAGAATGCTTTCCCATAGGAGCCCGCATGATTTTTCGTAGCCCCATATTGGACAATAAAGTAAATCATCTCTCCCACAAAAATCCCGGGAGCAAATTCCGCATAGGAAACCACCAAAGAAAAATTAGTGGCTGCAAGTAACAGGAGGGACTTTTGACCGCTCACAAAATACCACAATAAAAAGGTAAGTACCAAAACTCCCATGCCAAGATATTCAAATCCATACAAGAATACATTGAGTGGATACCCTAGACAATAGAAAAAGGTACAGCCAACTACCAGGGCGTTTCGATACAGGCCGCCCCGTCCCTTGCAAGCAGTCTTTAAGAGGCTGTAAAACATCCCCACCTGCATCACAAGAAGCATGGTGTCCACTGCTAAGAAGGCCCGAAATCCCACCAGATTCTGGAGCGTACTGCCTGTCAGGAGTTGTGAAAGGCTTCCCGTAACTTCCCCATAGATGGTATCCGACGCAAGTACGCTATAGGTCTGCATCCAGGCAAAGTCCATAAGATACAGGGCGTATCTGGAACACCCTTCCACAATTCTTCCCTCTTTGGTAATTTCCACAAGGGCACCAAAGTGCTTTACAGCATCGCCGGACTCATATCCAAAAAGCTCATAGCCTTGAAATCTCCCCCAGGAGAGGGCAACGGCTGCCACCAATAGAATCCCAAAAAAGATTCCATCCTTCCAGGGAAAAGCCAGGGTTCTTCGGCCTTTTCGGTACATACAGAGGCCCGTTACCACCATTACTGCAAGATTCATTCCCAGGAAAAAGATTAAATCTAAGAATGGCTTTGTTGTTACTCGATTCCATAATCCCACCACAATGGTCCAATAAATCCATAAAATCATGATGGAGACAAAGAAGCGAGTCAGCGCATTGTCCGCTTGGGAAACAGTGTCCAGGGAAGGTGTTTTCTTTTTCCATCCAAGACTTCCTTCCGGCATCCACATAATGCCAAGAATTGCTCCCACAAAGCTAAGAATAAAGCATATTGCTATACAAGTTGTCATAATTTCTCCCGTTCATTCTATTCCATCCACATCCATGCTTCTTAGAAGGCATTGCGCTTCATCAGTTCAAAGCACATACGTCCTGTATGATAAGGGCATTTCCAAGGCTCCACAATGGGCTTTCCGGTGGAAGGATGTCCTTGCGCATCCACTTCTGAAAACCATTCCGAACCCGGACGGGGATCGATGAGATAAGTCTTAATATAGTCCCAAATTGCTTCCACACATTGGCGGTATTTGGGATTCTTCGTCTTTTCATAGGCATTGGTAAAGCCCACCATGGACTCCACCTGCACCCACCAGATGCGAAGGGGATTTACTTCCCCCTCACAGCATTCTGCCACCACACTATGTCCATCAAAAGCCACCTGATAGATGGTCTCTTCTAGGGTTCTAGCAATGGGAGTCATCCGTTGTTCCCATATTTCCTCTTTCAACAGATCCGTGGTCCGATCTAATAACCACGCCGCTTCAATATCATGTCCATAACTATGAAGGTCAATAAGGGAATGGTAGTTCTCATCAAAGAACACTCCCAACCGTTTCTTCTTTGGCTCATAAATCTTTGTGGCAATCAGGGATAGGATTTCTTCTAAAATCTTCTTAACCTTTGGACTTTGATCCACCCGATATAATTCCGTATAAGCCTCCATCACATGGAGGAGGGTATTCATGGTACGCTTGGCTTCCACGCCATTTTCCGATAATTTATCATTCCCAGAAGGGTTCCATCTGCGGTCAAAGGCTTCTAAATATCCTTGGTCATCCCGACAGGTGGACTCGATTCGATGGAATAGATCATACGCAAGCGCCAGGCTCTCTTCATCCTTGGACACGCCATAATAGGCGGATAATGCATAGATGGCAAAAGCTTGATTATAGGTATGTTTCGTGGTATCCTCCGGGGTCCCATCGTATCCCACGGACCAGTAAACACCACCATATTCCCGATCCACACAGTATTTCTTTAAAAACTCGGCGGCATGGGCCGCATAGGAAAGTGCTGTAGGATCCTGGAAGGTTTCATATACATTGGCAAAGAACCATAGGATCCGACTATTTAAAATACACCCCTTCACCGCCTTCTTATGAAGTTCTAGGTCCATGGTTAGAAGGCCGTAATACCCCCCATATTCCTGGTCCCTAAGTCCCTTCCAAAAGGGGATGACATGTTCACAAAATTCCTTTTCGATTTCTTCTACCATCCTACGCTCCCTCCCTTTCTTATGGAGTGGTCTGTGGTTGCTGTTCCGGTGTCTGAAGATCTGTCAATTCCTGATTCAGATGAAGTTCCTCCACTTCTTTGGCCCATACCTTAATATGATTATAGTGTATGGATCCTGGCTGGAGACGGGCATAGATTGTGGTTAAGGTCTGATACCATTCTTCCATCTGCTCCTGATCCACATCCACCCCCTGGGCCTGATAGCTGGAATATAAGGTATATTGCTGGTAGGCAAGATAACAATCATATACATCCCAATATTGGGCAAATCGTTCATCCTCCCTGGAAATACCATTGTCATCCATGGAATAGATGAAATCACCATACCATTCATTTTTCACATCATAGTCCGCGTTGGATAAAATTCTCTCCACATCCGCCTCATAGGAATACTCATCATTCTGGCTTACGTCCATCACTACCACATCCGTAGCGTAATGACGAATTCCATCCACTTCCTGCAATTCCTCTATGGCAGTCAAGGCCACAATTTCACAAAAAAGAGCCATAAGAATTGCAAAGATAAATTTCATCATGATGCCAGTTTTCTTCATGGGAGTCAACACCAATGGTTCCTCTTGAAGATTTTCGGAGTTCTTCTTTTTTCCCATTACTGTAAAACCCCCTTCTCTAGCAGATAATTGGCAAGGCCATAGGCGGAATGCGTCTCTTCCCAGCGATCCTCCTGATTTCCATAAGAAAGATCCATCGTGATCAACTGATCCATCTCCGTCTCGGAGAATTCAAGATAATACTGGTAGAAATAGGTGATATCCTGATAATATGCTAAAAACTGCTCCTGATTCTCCTCGCAGATATAGGATAGAGGATAATAGTCGGAGCCGTCGATGACATCCTTCCCGTAAAGAAGAACATTGGCAAGATACCGCCGTTGATTATCTATAATTTTCTCCCGCTCACTATCCTCGGTGATTTCAGGAATATCGTCCGCTTCGAGAAGGTGATATTTATATTTTTGATAATATTCATAATCATGATAGAGGCTTGCCATCTGCTTATATACACTTAACTCTTCCGCAGGAATCGTAATCTCTTCCCGATAATCTAAGAGTATATTGTATAGATAGCCGTAATTCCCTTCCTGATAGGCAATACGTACTGCTTCATCCACCGTAACGGAGTCTTGCTCCTCTACCACGGCAATACTTTCCTTCACCGGCTCCTCATACTGTTTTACAATTCGATCTGAATTTATCAAAACAGTCATGGACACAGCAAATACCACTGCATCTGCAACTCCAATCCACCGCGTTAGGCGCGATATTTTTTCCCAATTCATTGGAACCTCCATAAAACATTTGTACAAAAAAATTACAAAATCCCTAAATATATATTATAGCATAGAAAAAAGCATAAAAAAAGAAGCGAAGACTCTAATCTAAGAGTTTTCGCTTCTTTATAATTCTATCTTTCGTTACCGATCAAACGCCTGATTCTTCATAGCGCTTTCATGGCACTTTCGTAGCAATTAGTTCGCCTTAGCAGCCTTAGCAACTTCACGAGCTTCTACGACAAGAGCCTTAATCTCATCGAACTTACCTTCCTTGATTAAGTCGCCCTTAACCATCCAGGAACCACCACAGCAGAAGATCTTGTCACATGCAAGATATTCGCCAATGTTCTTAGCAGAGATACCACCGGTAGGCATTACACGAACCTGAGTATAAGCAGCACACATAGCCTTGATCATCTTTAAGCCACCTGCAGCTTCTGCTGGGAAGAACTTAACGAACTTAAGACCACGCTTAACAGCCTGAGCCATCTCAGATGGAGTAACAAGACCTGGGCATACAGGAATATTCTTAGATAAGCAATAATCAACGATTTCTGGATCAAAACCAGGAGCAACGATTGCAGAAGCACCAGCAGCAACAGCACGATCAACCTGCTCTGTTGTAAGTACGGTACCAGCGATCAGAAGCATTTCTGGATAAGCTTCATGAATCTTACGAATAGACTCTTCAGCAGCTGCTGTACGGAAAGTAACCTCAGCACATGGAAGACCACCCTCAACTAAAGCCTTAGCAAGAGGTACTGCATCCTTAGCATCATTTAAAACAACTACAGGGATAACACCCAATTCTTCCATCTTCTCATAAAGATCTGCCATTTTGAAAAATCCTCCTAAATTAAATAAAATATGAATTTCTATACGTTCAAGCCTAGGGCTCGCATAGGGAAAGTATAGCATAGAATGTACCTTCATAAAAGCATTTTCAAGGCACTAAATTAAATACATTCCCCAAGGATTTCCTCCAGCTTATGTTTCACCACATCTTCCGCAAAATAGGTGGCATACACCTCATACCCCTTCTGCTTCATATCCGCAATCACCTGAGGACTTGAAAGTTTAAGATGCACCACCTTCTCAATCTTTTTAATGAGTTCCAGCACGCTTTCCACAGGAACGGTGAGGCCGTTTTCCTCATCCTTCATGTAGCTTGCAATGCCACACACCTCCGTGCATAACACCAGCCCCCGAACCATCATCATTTCCACAGCCACCGTGGGCAGAGGATCCACCCGGGAGGGAACCAGTAAACAGTCACAGGCCTGCATAAGAGCCCCCACCTCATTACGATTCATGGAATGGAGATTATATACATTGGAATGCCGTTCCACCGCCTGACAGACGGGACCATAGATTTCCTCGTCCACCATGGACTCATTGCCGATAAAATAAAACTCCGTGCGCTTCATAATATCCTCCGGAAGCAGATCAATGGCCTTGCAAAGCACATCCTGAGCCTTCACCTTGGAATAGGTTCCCACCGTTAAAAACTTCACTTTATCCGGATTTCCCACAAAACCCTTTTCCCTAAGGTCCACCGGCACCTTGGCAAATGCTTTCACAGCGATATGAAGTAACGGCAATTGCATATGATAACGACGCTCCACCACTTCTCTTACATAGGGACTTACTGCATAGGGATGGATATTGGACTCTAAGGTTTTAAAATCCGGGATCACAGTTTTAAAATATTCAAAATATTGCTCCCCCTCGTGAAGCCACCAGATTACCGGTACATCACATCCCCGTAGGGCAAGAATTGCTTCATAGGTGATGAGGGTATTGGCCCACACAAAATCATACATCTTAGCCACTTCCCGAAATACTTCCCGAATGGCAAAAAAACGATCCTGCACCTGGACATAAATGCCCATGGCTTCTAATTCTTCCCGTAGCGGCCCCTCTTCCATGGTCAAAACATCAATTTCAATTCCCTTCTCGTGGTAATATCGGATTACATCCAGTAACACGATGGGAGCCCCCGTTCGCGAAAGCTGATGGGTGATCACAAGTAATTTCATATTCTTTTCCACCTTTATCAATTTCCAAAACCAAGGTTTACTCCTTCCTATAATACACTGAGTAAATCCCGGTCCAGTTCCCTGGCTCTTTCTTGTAGGGAGTGCGCACGAATCGCATGCTCCCGTCCTCGCATTGCCACTTCCTTGGCTCTTTTTTCATCCTGTAAAAGTTCCCGGATGCGTTCCCCCAAGGTATCCATCTCATCCAGAGAAAAAAGAATCATCTCCTGATGTTCCTCTCCATAGGATGCGCCACCCTGAAATTCTTCCACCATATAGTCAGAACAATCCGACACCGTAAGAGCCCCCTGCAACATCCCATTAAATACCCGGTCATGGGTTCCATCCTTAAACCAGGTCATGGTGCTGAGGATCACCTTACTATCCTTCATCTCTTCCACCACCTGATAGGCGGATACTTTTCCGTGATAATGCACATTGGATGCGTGGATCCAACTACAATTCTCCCAGCCAGCCCCGTATAGATCTAATTCCAGTCCACTTTCGGCCACTGCCTGCACAATCCTTTCCCGATAATGGGACACAATCAGAAGGTCAATATAGTGAAGATCCGCAATCACCTGGCATAATTCCCCGTCCTCTAAGTGGATTCCATGGGAAAGAAGCCATTCTTCCATGCCTTCCTCCGTGGTTTTCCTTGGATGCGCGATCACATCTTCCACCACTTCGTCACACATTTGCTTTAGATCCCATGCAACCGAATAGTGCAATTTCGAAAGATCCGGCATAATATTGGCCACAAAACTCCGGGAGAGATTTCCTGCATACATCACCTGTTTCTTTCGCTCCTCCCATGGCTTTACCGGCTGCCCCGGCTCATACTTTCCTCCATGTGGAAGAAATCCCGTAGCCATAAGCCCCGGATAAAAGCGGTTTAAATAAGCCATGTGCTTTCGATCCGGACAAAGGACAATTCCGTTTCGGGGCGCCGCATCTAACGCCTTCTTATAGCAAAATGGATGATCCATCAAGATGTTGATCATCACAATTCCTAACTCATCCCAGAGATTTTTCCCCGGCACTAATTCCATATTAAATCCCAGATTATTAAAGGTTAGCGCTGCCTTCACCGGGCGCTTCACATATTCCGAAAGGGTTACGAGACTCTGATTCATTTGCGAAGAATCAAAGAGCATGGTCTCGTATCCTAAACTCTCAAGTTCCTTCTGTATTTCATACATGAAGATATCCAAGGTGTCGTAAACCCCTACAAAAAGGATCAATCGCCCCTTGTCCTTGCGATTTTGATTCATCTTCTCCATCGTCGATCCTCCCCCGTTTCCTGCTATCCTCTGGTAGCCCTTTCCTACTGGATTCGTTTCTTTCCTTCTAAAGCTGGTGCAAAACTTCCCGCCAGATCATAATAATGCAGGGCCCGCTTTCGATCCCCTAAGCATTCGCACACCACCCCGGCATTATAGTAGGCCTGATAGGAATTGCACCCTTCAATCTTGGTAATCTTCATGGTGGTGGCTTTCTCAAATTCCTTAATAGCTTCTTCAAATCGCTCGCTATTCATATAGGCCAGGCCGCATAGGAAGACATAATCCGCCGTCACTGCAAATGCGTTATAAACCTCCGGATCCGTTAAAAAGATCATATCCCGTCCCCGGCCCCCATTTAACAGGGCATAGCCGTAGGTTTCAATCAGATCCTGCACATATTCCAGGGCAGGATTTAGGTCAAATTCCAATCCCCGCTCGAAATACTCTGCTGCCTTGTCATAGTCATTTAGCATATAATAGCTCTTTCCCAGCTGATAGAGCACATAAGGGTCCACTCCATATTCGTCCAAATCTAACTTTAACAGGGAAATATTTCGCAGGGCTTTGGTACTACGATTTTCCTTCGTTCCTGCAAATCCACTGTGGCCAATCACCACTGCCACATTCTCATAGGTATCATTGACAATATCCACCACCGGGAGCTTCTGATCTTCTTCGATGCGCTGTCTTACCTCAAAAGCCCGCATGGGAACATAGTCCCCCGTTAAAGTCTTTCGGGTAACCTGCTCATGAATTCGTCCATAGTATTCATAATATCTTCGATCAAAGAAACGGCTGATGCGTTCATGGGCCTTATTGCTATTGGCATCCGCCAAGTCATTGATGCGTTCGATACGACCTACCCACTCCGGATGAATTTGCATAAAATACCGCAGTCCATCCACATCGCAGGACTCGATCCACTCATCGGAGTCCAGGATTAAAATCGCATCGTTGCTTGCAAGTCCCAGACTGTAATTTCTGGCTGCAGAAAAATCATTGCACCAGGTAAAATTTCCTGAAATATCCGCATAGGTATCGATGACTTCCTTAGTTTCATCCGTGGAACCCGTATCCACTACCACGATCTCAAAACCATAGGGTTTAATGGATTTTAGGCATTTTCTTAAATTATCCGCCTCATTTTTCGTAATAATACAGACCGAGATATTATTCATAGGCATCCTCCCGTTCCTGTGAGTCAATCACTGCTTGGCTTGAAACGCTCCTGGGATGGGAGCACTCAATTATTTTTGAATGGTACGTAAAAATTCTTCCTGTCCTTTATAAAATGGGTAATCATGCCCTGGCGGAAGATGCTTGGGAGTCATATATTCCACCCCGTAATAACAGGTTAACACCTCATGATATCCAATAGGGACCGGGACTTTCATGGTTTCAAAGTCCATCCATAGAACACTTTCGTACCATTCTTTGGGATAGAATTCCTTTCGTCCCACTCGCACTAAGCGCTCATACAAAGCGTAGGCATCCGCTTCTTCTTCCTGCACAAGACCGGCCACTCGTCCTGCCAGGCACCATAGCTGATGCTTTAAGGTTTCATCCCGCACCAGAGTAGTGTGAGTAAAATTTTCCACCTGCTGTAGATACTCTTCCAGCGTTCCTTCTTGGCAAAAATCCTGAAATCTCTGCGCCAAATCATAGATGGTATTATAAAGGGCCAGGTATAGATCATGTTCCTCAGGATTCCTGGACACATAATTCATTACGCTAATATCCACGCCTGCCACATAAGGAAATCCCTGATAATGCTCTTGGATTTCCTTAGGTACCGGGAGGGATGGGTAATTGAGAAGGGTGGCACTTGGCTGGGTATGCTCCGGATTTAATTCCAGACAGCTAAAATAATAGGGAAAGGTCCCATTTTCTTTTTTTTCCCGAATCAATTGCACCAATTGTTCATAGTCCTGCCTTGGCATAACAAAATCCATATCATCATCCCAGGGAATAAATCCTCCGTGCCTTACCGCACCCAGTAACGTTCCCCAGGAAGCATACAGGCGAAGATGATAGGCCTGGCAAAGATGGATGAGATAATCCGCAAGTTCCATCTCAACCGCCCAGGCTTTCTTCATCATCCCCTCGATGACAAAACCATTTCGTTCTTCTTCTTGAAAAAATTCTTCCTTAACCATCCATTCCCTCTTCGTAATTATTCCGGAATATAACCATAGATATTTTTAAAGATCTCTTCCTGCCCCTTATAAAATGGATAATCATGATCCATCACCATCTTCGGAGTCATATAATTCGAACCGTATTTTAGTGTAAGAATCGGATCAAAAAACTTTGATACCGGTACCGTGACATTCTCAAAAGGCATCTCCACCAGATTTTCTTTGGCAAACCATTCCTTGGGGAAGGAATAATTCTTCTGAAGAATAATCCGCCAAATTCCCGTCACTTCATCCCCATCTTCCGGTCCATAAATACTTCCCAATTTTTCCGCTAAACCAATCATAGCCACCGTAAGGGGCTTGTTTCGATCGATGGTACAGCCCGTCAGTTCTTCCACCTGGGACAAATACGCCTCCACTTCTTCTTTGGAGATTTCCGGTGCAGTGATGGTATCCACCGCCCGGAGAATAATTTCCATTAATTGCAAATGTAGTTCCCGCTCTTCCTGATTTCTGGAAAGATAATCATATGGAAAAATATCCACCCCTAACACATAGGGACAACCATGGTATTTCTCCAACCGTTCTAAATTCATGGAAACCTCCGTTCCATTCACCACACGAATGATCAGAGAATCATATTCCGGCTCCAAGTCCATGGCCAAAATCTTATATCCCTGCGGAAGTTCTTCCTTGGCATATCGTACAAATGCATTCAAATGATCCCTGGTCATTCCAATATCCATATCGTCATCCCAGGGAATAAATCCTCTATGTCTTACTGCCCCTAACATGGTTCCATAATCTGCAAACCAAGTAAGATCATGACGTGCACAGATTTTTCGAATCTCTTCCAATACTTCTAATTGGCCCGCCCAGGCCTTTTTCATCATTGATTTTACTTCAAATCCTTCCCGAACCTGGGTCTGAAAAAATTCTTCTGAAAAATTAAGCATGTCCTATCTCCATTCTTTGCATTCAATTCCCTCGATCCTACGGATCTTATTCGGATTCTAATTTCTTTTTATATTCCATATAATCATCGAAATTACGTAAATACTCTTCCCCATCATAATGTGTATTGGACAGTACAAGTAATACCGAATCCGAAGAAAAATCATACATGTCCTTCCAGATCATTTTGGGAATATATACCCCCATCATAGGCCGATTCAATTCCACGATAAATTCTTCTTTCCCATCGGTAATTCGAACCTTACTGCTTCCGGCAACATTAATTAAGACAAATTCTGATTTTTTATTCGCATGTTGTCCTCGTACCACAGTATCATCCGAGCCATAGATATAAAAAACTCTGGCAATCTCAAAAGGAATCGTCATTCCCCCTTCAATCACCACTAATTTTCCTCGTTCATCACCCAAATCCTTAAAATCAAGAATTGTACATTTTTCCTGTAATGTCATCCCATTCCCCCAATTCAGTTAAATCCCTGTAACTGTTCTATAATATAATCCTGTTCCTCTTTCGTCATTCCATTGTACATTGGAATTGAAAGAACGGTATCCGCAAAGTGTTCCGTGATTGGATAGTCCCCTTTCGTCAATCCCAAATATGCATAGGCTTCGGAAAGATGCGGAGGAATCGGATAATGTATAATGGTTCCAATTCCCTTAGATTTCAGATAGGACATAAGTTCATCCCTTCGCTCACAACGGATCACATATTGATGCCACACACAGGTCGTATTTTGGCGCACCTTGGGAAGAATAAATTCTAGCTTATTCAATCCCTTCTCATATCCTTGAGCAATTTGCTGTCGCTCCAGGGTTAATTCGTCCAGATGTTTTAATTTTACTCGAAGAAGTCCCGCCTGCAATTCATCCAAACGAGAATTGGTTCCCACCACTTTATTATAGTATCTCTTCTCACTACCATAATTTCGAAGTACTTTCGCTTCCTGAGCCAAATCCTCATGATTCGTCACAATGGCACCACCATCACCATAGGCTCCTAAGTTCTTGGATGGATAAAAGGAAAAACAACCAATATCTCCAAAGGTTCCTGTCATTTTTCCTTGATAACATGCACCATGGGACTGCGCACAATCCTCCACTAAACGAAGGTTATATTTTTTACACAACTCCACAATCTGGTCCATGGGTGCTACCATCCCATAGAGATGAACTACCAAAACAGCCTTGGTCTTCTTGGTAATATGCTTTTCAATTTCCTCCACATTAATAGAATAATATTCATCCGGTTCAACAATCACGGGAGTTGCACCATTCATACTAATCCCCATCACACTGGCAATATAAGTATTTCCCTGGACAATTACCTCATCCCCGGCACCAATTCCCAGTAAGCGAAAGGCAATCCATAAAGCATCCAAGCCACTTGCAAGTCCTACACAATACTTACTGCCTGTATATGCTGCAAATTCTTCCTCAAAAAGAGATACTTCCTTGCCAAGGATATACCATCCACTCCGTAAAATTTCTAATGCTTTCTGTTCCAACTCCTCCTGATATCGATAGTACAATCGATCCATCCGATTGGGCATGATTTCCATAGATGATTTCCTCTCCTTCCATTTTGGCCAAGCTATGTTTCCAAATACTGATTCATACAACGATATAATTCCATTCCGGCCCGTAACCTCTTAGAATTCTTATATTCCACCACATGATCCGTAATATCCTGCATGGCAAGAATTCCCGGCTCCTTTTTTTCTTTTTGAAGTGCCTCCAGAATATCCCATAAATTCATATCCCGATAATCCAAGGGCTGTCGTCCCTGATAGAACAAAGCCCCCAGGCGCTCCACATCCACCTTTTCCTTAAGATATGGAACACAGGTTTCATTATATGGTCCCTGCCATGGAAGCAGGATAATCTGTGGAGTCACAAGATCTTCCAATACAGGGATCATATTCTTCTGCACCAAAATATAGATCCTTCCTGGCTTTGTCTCCTGCGCATGCAGAAAACGTAATAAGGACTCAATCTGTCCTTTCATTCCTACAGCGATCATTAGCACATCGCAATCCATCGGGAAATCCATATGATTGCAGACTCTGCATCCCTCATGAAATTCTAAAAAAAGTTCATCATACAGAGATTTTATCATTTTTTGGTCCATAGACGCTCCCTTATAGTCATTCATCAACCTAACAGCAACTCATCATATATGGCAAGGGTCTCCCTTGCCGCTCTTGCATAGGAAAATTTTCCGGCCTGAACTTCGGCCTTCTTTTCCAATTCCGCCCGATATCCATCATCTTGCAGGACTTTGGTGATGGCATCCGTAATGGATTCAATCCTTGCCGGATCACAATAACATACGGCATCGCCTCCCACCTCCGGCATGGAGGTAGTATTGGAGGAAATCACTGCTTTCTTTCTTGTCATGGCCTCAAGAATTGGAAGTCCAAATCCTTCATAGAAGGATGGATAGGCAAATGCAGTCGCTCGGTCATACCACTGTAACAACTCTTCATCGGATACATATCCCGTATAGAGTACATCTTCCCTACAAGATCCTGCCTTCTCTAATAAGGCCACAATTTCCTCCGGCTGGCGCATGGCTCCCACAAGTACTAATTTCACATCATCCTCCGGATGACGTTCTTTATAAACTAAAAATGCCTCCACAAGTCCTGCCTGGTTTTTATTCTGAGCAATGGCAGAAACCGATAGAAGATAGCGATCCGGGCAAGAAAAATCCTTAGATTCCACCTGCTTTTGAAACAACTCTGGAACGCCTAAATATACCACTTTAATTTTTTCTTCCGGAATCCCATAGTAATGGACAATATCCCCCTTGGTTGCTTCAGAAATTGCAATGATCCGATCCGCTTTTAGGGCACTTTCACGCATGATGCGATCTTGAAAATCGATATAAGTCTTAGAAAACCATTGGGGATTGGCTATCGTATATAGATCATAAATAGTCATTACCCTTTTACAAGAAATCTTGTCCGAAAAATCAATTGGATGATAATAGGTATGAACTAAATCCATGGGATGAGCAGATAAGGTAAAGGACAAATGATTCATCTGCATATAAGAAGGTAATAAATCAATATGGGGATAGGATAAATTAGGATATCCCTCTCCCAACATGACCAGTTCATGTGGCATGGACATTTGTTCCATGTTGCGCAGAGTATTATAGGCTACCCGATTAATTCCACCATTATTCTTTTCTTTCGGTGGTAACATAATTCCTATTTTCATTTTGGATCCCCCGTTCGAAATAACTCCTCTAACCGTCGTATCTTTTCATCCGCATCATTGTTAGAAATGGTATCTTCGATAAATTTTTGTGCAATGGAAGGATAGAAACTAATCATTCTTGCATAGTCCCACCAAATCTGTTCTAAAGGATAGTGTGTTGCTGTACCATCCCATGGCTTTAACCAGGTATAGTGAATAATGGATACCTTCTCCCGCACCATGGATACAGGAATTTGACTATAATGAGCAATACGCCCGAATAAATTATAAAATTCATAAGGAACATATTTCACCTGTTTTCCATGCACATAATTTAATAAATCCTGATCCGGTGCTTCCATCTGGTAATTCCATACCTTATGAGCTACATCCATATAATACTCATAACTATATTCTTTTCGAAGTTTTTCAATGTTCATCAGCATCACGCCGGAATTAAAATAGCGGTATTCCTTCCATTCCGGAGCTCCAAAAATCTTCCGGTGCATTGGTCCATAACGCTCTGGAGTACAGTTTCCACAATCATCCTCACATACCACCAGATCCTTTCCCTCAAAATCCAGTTCGTATAGTCCACGTAGATTTTTATTAATGATCAGATCCACATCAAAATAGAACAGTCGATCCACATCCTCAGGAAGAATATCTAAGAGCATTAATCGATAATAGGCTTCTACGGTCCATACCTTATCCGTATACATCTTATTACAGAATCCCTCCGGGTCGATTTGCATGGAATGAATGGTAATATCAAAACAGGAAAGTGCATCATCCAAGGCCAGTAAATCCAAGTCTTCCAGTTCATGATGAAGAATATAGGCATCCACATGCCCTGGATTATTCACACAGAAGGAATAAAGCATTACTCCCGCATATGGTAGATATTTTCGATTTAATGCAGTAGCCAGATTCATAGTTCTTCCCCCACTTGTTAAGTTTCCTGCGCTAATTCCTTCTTAAGAAACTCATAAATTTTTTCTCCTGCAGTTCCATCCATGTTATTCAGATGCCCCTCTTCATAGATCATCTGCTGCGCTTTCACTTCTCCCAAGCGATCATGGATTAAGTCTTCTACAAAGTCTTCAAAGAGATAATTCCAATCTTCATAAGCGGCATAATAGTGCATTGTTTCCAAATACCGAAAGGCCTGGAACGCAGAATCCGCAGTTCGATCCGGCTTTTGGGAAATATCAAAAATACAATCACTTCGGAATAAAAAGGCCGGTTTTCCACTTACCTGATATAGATCCACCACGGAACTGTACGCTGATCCCACATATCCATCCGTCACCACCACAGCTCTGGAAATATCCGGAGTTGTATCAAACACCCCCACCTGATTTTCTTTAAAGAAAGCAAGTAATTCCTGATAGCCATCCCATAACTGTGGGCGCATGGCCTTAATCGTTCCTTCTAAAAGAGGATGGGGTCTCCATACCAAAACAATATCCTCCATGGATGCCACCTTTTGAAAGAACAATCGTAACTTCTTTAATAATTTCTCCCCATGAACCAAAAAATCCGTGATGGTGGTATTTAAAAGTAAACTCTTCTTTCCATGAAAATCCATTCCCCACTCCTTCGGTGGTTCGATTGCTTCTTTCATCATGGACACTAACTTGTCACATTTTGGAGAGCCAAGTGGAATACACCGTTCATAATAAGGCATGGACCTGGTACTTTCCTTCGCTTTATCGGATTGTACAATAATATAATCCACCCGTTCTAATAAAGGCAGATATAAATAATCTTCTGAAATATAGCCGGAATTAAAATAATAAGGAATATAAACAACCTTACCACAATGCTTTTTTAATTCCTGGGAATGAAAGGCTGGATGAATCATGGTTACATTATTATGTTCATCAAATGGATTATGGGTAAATGCCAAATCCGGTCTCATATCTTCTAAGAAATACTCCTCAAAACTAACCACAGGAACATCCTTCGGAAAATCATTGCCATCATAGCGGGTATCCCATTGTTGGTCCTTTCGATTCATCTCAAAATAAGGTACGGGAAGCACCACCGTTTCACAATATTCATCCTTGGCAAATGCCTTCCACACGCTTTCTAAACTATCCCACATGGCTGCTTTATAAGGCAAAAATACCACCCGATAAGTTCGTGGGATCTGATTCAGTTCCACGATCACATTCGTTAATAGTGCCTTCATGGATACCAGCTTACGTACGAAAGCCTCTTCTTCCTCCAAACATTCGGGCTGGGAGGCTAAAAATACCCCTTCGCAAAACTCTTCCAATTCATGAATGATCCCATACTGCATGATGGCTTCCTGATCCACCTTTTTGGTCATTCCTTCCAGTTTCTCCCCAACAGAGATCACAGCTTCCTGACACTTGGTTAAAATCTGAATCCTATCCTCCATCCCTTCCTGGGGCAGAAGTGTTAACAACCGCATGACGCTTTCTAAAGTCTTTTGAATGCGCTCTTTTTCAATCTTAACCATGCTACTCTCCCTCTTCCCAGACTTCCTTATATCCTTCCATCTCTTCCTGGGCAATTTCTAACATTTGTCTGGCAGACATTTTCTGCTGGTAAACTGGATTATTAAACAGATGATCAAAATCCTCCCGAACTGCATGCCCCTTTTCAAAAGAGATTGCAAAAAAGTCCTTTCCTAACCACTGATAGTCCTGTTCTTTCATCTCCTCCGGCCGGAAAAAATATCCCCCATAACGGAAGGAATGCCAATTACGGTATTCATAAACCTCCGGATGCCGCGTCATCATATAAGTTCCATAAGTTTCAAATTCACTAAAAGAACTCTCCTGAATATGTTCTAAACGAATGGAATGAAGAATCTTTTCCCAGAAATGTTCCCCCTCAAGGTCCTTTCGTTCCTCCAGCTCTTCCATTAATGCCTTCATATACACACAGGAAAAGAGCATATGTTCCGAAATAAAAGATTTGTCCAGTAATTTATGGAGATCCGGAAATAATTTCGTCATGGTCACAAAATACTCTTCACAGTATTCATGCTTCATATCAAAGTAAGGGCGTCCATCTGCAGAAAACATGGAAAATGCACCACAAGGAAGGGTATCCCCATCCCAGGTCATATAATATGGATGATCCGAAACCCTTGCATATTCCATCTTTAGAAACTGCTGATAATACCAGCCAACAATCCCTCGGGGCAATGCCCGCCCCTGTAACAATGGCTCCATAATCTTTGTCATGCAGTCGTATACTTGGGAGAAAGGTATTAAATCATTCTCATTGATAAATCCAAGATTATCCTTCCAGGGAGACTCTGATACATACTCTCCCACTTCCACACTTCCAATATAGATGATTTTTCGGACGGGAAGATATCTTACTAATTGCTCCATCGTCCGTTCCACTCTAAGATAATCCTTGGGTGTTACCACCACTAATGCATCATATTCTTCGTGATCCATGTAATCCCCCCTAATCTATATACTTCACCTAACAATCAATAGCATAAAGAGCCTCTAAAAATTGCTCCATATAAATCTTCTCGCCCGTAGTAACGCGAAGACATTTGCCAAGGGACCCGATTCCCTGATAGGACTTGATTAAAATCTTCTTCTCCGTCTTCATCCGCTCCACAATCTCATCCGCATCCACGTGGCGTGGCTTCACGAAGATAAAATTCCCCTCTTTCGCATTCACGGTAAAACCATGTTTTTTTAATTCTTCAATCACATAAGCCTTCCCTGTCAGCTGCTTGTTCACCAATTCGTCAATCATTCCATCCCGCTCCAAAATCGCTTGAGCGAATTTCATTGCAAATGCATTGGTATTATGTGGGGTGCATAGATTAGAAATCATATGAATTCCCTCGGGCTGTCCCACCACATATCCAAGACGAAGGCTTCCTAAAGAAAAGAGCTTACTAAAGGTTCTCGTAACAAATACATGGGGATTGTCTAAGGCATACTTCATAAAGGAATTATTATAAAAATATTGATATGCCTCATCCACCAGTACATTAATCTCATATTGTCTGGTTACTTCTAAAATCTTCTCAAAGTCCTCATTACTATAGGCATCCCCCACGGGATTATTAGGATTTAACAGGACTAAAAGATCCACCTCTTGATTCAGATGGTCGATGATATCCTGGGCCCTGATTGTTAAATCCTCTCGATAAGGGATCTGCTCAAAATTCCGTCCGTACATCAGGCAGTACACCTGATACATGGCATAGGAAGGAACAACTCCCACAACCTTTCCTCCCGGAGAAGAAAATGCTTCAATGATAAAACGAACGCCTTCGGAGGAACCATTCACCAGACACAAGTTCTCCCGATGAATTCCATGAAACTTTGCCAGGCAATTTTCAAAATCCAGAGTTTCCGGATACTGGGAAACAAATCCCGGAGTAATATCCTGTAATACCTCATCAATAAACTCCTGTGGAAGACCTCCGGGATTCTCATTTAAATCCAGACGAAGGTATTCCTTGCGATGATTTTGATAGGTAATTCTGTGTAAATCTACAAGATTTGGATTAACATAATACATAATGTCATACCATCCTTCTTAGCCATGATTGTGAGCATACTGTGCCTGAATCGCTTCTAACGTAATGTCGGATAACACCATGGTGGAAGCATTGTTAAAGCCCCTCTGCTGTTCCTTTGGTGGCAGGGTCATATAATCCCCATAATGGGTGCGAAGATAGAGATCATATTGACGAAATCCCATGAACTTCATCCCTTCAAATTCAATTTCGATATAATCTTCAAAACAAGTGGCGGGCATACCATATTGGCATCTTTTCGGATATTGATATCCCAAGTGGCTGACAAGCTCTGTAGAATGGAGATTTACCAGTCCTGCCACTGCATTTCTTGCACGAAATACCAGATTTCTTGGGATTTTATATAATAATCCATACCACCGTCTTAAACCTATGGACTTAGCCTGAACCATACCAAGTTCCGAATATAAAATCTTTCGGATTCCCAGATTGTAATAATAAAATAATCCACGAAGAATCTTGGAATCGGGAACATGATCCACAACGAAGAGATCCACACACACACCGGTCTGATATTTCATATGCTCCTGTCCGGCACGAATATATTCCGTGGAGCGATTTCTTAATTTCGCATAGCCCCATCGATAATAGGGATCCGTTCGCCACTCCTGGAGGAAGAATTTACTTCCCTGTAACTCCTTCTTACAGGCACGATAAAATTTCGCATATTCATGTCGTGTAAAAATAAGATCCGCATCATCATCCCAGGGAATAAATCCTTTATGACGAATCGCCCCCAACAGGGTTCCACCATCCAAGGAATATTGGATTCCATATTTTCTACAGATTCGATCCACTTCTACCACCAGTTCCAATTCATTTAACTGGAGCTGTCTTAATGTCTTTCCATCTAACAGAAGTTCCTCGTCCTTCGTCTCCATCTTCGTCCCTCTTCTCTATTCTAACTTTCCCAGGTTTTCTATTTTAACCAGGTAGCCTTATTCACTGTTAACATCGCTTTAAAGGTTTCAATATCCTCTTTGGTGGTAATCTTAATATTATTGGAGGAACCTTTGGCAAAATAAAGGGTTTCTCCTAATTTCACCATCAAGGTATTCGCATAATCCGATGGTCCAATACCAATCTCCTTCTCAAATCCCTCACGATATCGGGAAAGAATGGTTTCATATCGATATGCCTGAGGAGTCTGAAGAATCTTTAACTTCTCTCTTGGAATTACTTTCGTGGTAGTTTCTTCCGTATCCTTCTCAAAAATCTGCTCCGTAATTGGAAGGGAAGTAATTCCATTCCCATATTCTTTACATTTCGCAATACAATCCGTGATAATGGAAGGATCCACCATGGGACGAATTCCATCATGAATTAATACCACATCCTCCGGGGATAATTCTTTCTCTAAGGCTTCTAATCCGTTGCGAATGGATTCCTGACCACTGGCACCACCCTTCACAATCCACTGCAATTTTGCAATTCCAAACTGTTTTGCATAGGCCTCCAGTACATGTTCCCAGCCTTCGAGACAGACCACTGCAATGCCCTGAATTTCCGGATGCTTCTGAAAGGTCTCCAAGGTATATACCACAATGGGTTTATCCATTACATTTAAAAACTGTTTTGGAATATCCTGATTGGTCCGTTTTCCACTACCACCTGCAATAATTAAAGCAACATTCATGCCTGTTCCCCCACTTTTCCGTCCCTTTTTTGTTCCATCTCTTTTCTGGCAAGAAGATCCAAAGAAATCCTAAGGCCCTGACGAATATCATAATCCGGCTTCCAGCCAAGCTTCTTCAATTTTCCACTATCTAGAATAGCCTTCGTAGCCTTGGAAAATCCCTGACGTTCATCCTCCTTAGGAAGATCAAAGATTACGTGTCCTCCTGCATACTCCGCGCAAAGACTTGCTAAGTCTTTCAGAGTAATATCCTGACTTTCATCAGCAATATTATAGGCCCCTCCCGCTTCTCCTAAAAAGAAGATATAACACAGCCCCTTCACTGCATCGAACACATCCATATAGGAATAAAACTGCTTTCCTTCGCTCTTTAAAACAATATCTTCTCCCTTTAGTGCATTGTTCATAAACTGGGACAGGGCTTTGGAATCATCCTTTCCCACCGTTGGTCCATAAGAACGACACAACCTTGGAATCACAAAATCCAACTGATACTGCTTGCCATAGGCACAGCATAAAGCCTCCCCTAACCGTTTACTTTCCGGATATCCGGCCCTTAACTGATTACAGTCAATATAACCCATCTCTTTCTCACTAAAAGAATCCTTCGATGAAGTATTCTCCCCATAAATCTCTACGGAGGAAATAAATGCCAATCTCCTTACCTGATGGCTGATTCCATAGTTTAAAAGATTTTCCAATCCCTTCACATTGGTCCAAATCGTCCCAATGGGATCCTTACTATATTCCAAAGGATGGGTATTACTTGCCGCATGAATCATGTAGGTCATATTTCCTAATTCAGGAAGACCTTGGGTGATATCCCCATTGATATATGTAAAATCCTCTCGATTCTCATATGCAGAAAATGCATTAGCAGCCTTTTGCGCATTTCTTCCGAAACCATAGATGTGATTTTGAAGTTGGTAACGATCATTTAATCGCATCAAAAGATCCACCAGCACGCGGCCCACCATTCCATAAGCCCCCGTGATCAAAAAGGAAATCTTCTCATACGGATACTGGGTTCTGGATAATACGTCTTCCATAACATTCTGTGCCAATGTATCAATTATTTCTGTATAGGTATTCGTCTTACTCATATGCCTTCTATCTGCCTTCCTGGAACATCCTATGGATTCACAACACTCTAAAGTGAATCATAATACAATATATATATCGTCCATTATACCATATTTGATAAGGGTTTTCGGCATTTTACCATAAAAAATACCCTCCTTACCGGCTAACCAGTAAAGAGGGTACAGATTTGATTTTCAGAATTTAATTTCAGGATTTAATTTTCAGGATCTAATGTTACCGTAACCTTCTTCAGATGCCAGATATCATCCACATATTCCTGAATGGTTCGATCCGAAGAGAACTTTCCGGACTTGGCGGTATTTAACATAGCACTTCTTGCCCAGCCCTTCTCATCCTGATAACGCTTCTCAATTTCACGATGTGCCTGAATGTAAGAACGGAAATCCTTTAAGATAAAATATGTATCCGCTCTGTCACTGGAGAGGGTATTTAAGAGGCTGTTATAAATCTCACGGAAGAGTTCTGGATCTTCTGGAGAATAGAAGCCATTGATTAACTGCATCAATACTTCACGGATCTCCTGATCGTTATTGAAGATCTCCATTGGATCATAGCCACCATTCTGCTCATACTGAATTACTTCATCGGAACTTAAACCGAAGATGACTGCATTCTCTTCCCCAACTTCCTGAACAATCTCCACATTGGCACCATCCATGGTTCCTAAGGTAATGGCACCATTTAACATGAACTTCATGTTACCAGTACCGGAAGCCTCCTTGGATGCGGTAGAAATCTGCTCGGATACATCCGCACCTGCATTAATGATTTCCGCATTGGATACGCGATAATTCTCAATAAATACCACCTTGATCTTTCCTTCGATGGACTTATCGTTATTAATCACATTGGCCACGTTATTAATTAACTTAATGGTTAACTTCGCTCTACGATATCCTGCTGCTGCCTTGGCACCAAAGATAAAGGTAATTGGAGTAAATTCCATTCCTGGATTTCTCTTTAATTCATTATAAAGATACATCACATGAAGAATATTCAGGAGCTGTCTCTTATATTCATGTAATCGCTTTACCTGTACATCAAAGATGGAGCGAGGATCCACTTCAATTCCATTATGCTCCTTGATATATTGTGCAAGACGAAGCTTATTCTGATACTTGATCTGCATAAACTCCTGCTGACACTTTGGATCATCCACATAGACGGATAACTTATTTAACTGACTTAAATCCGTAATCCATTCGTCCCCAATCTTCTCCGTAATCCAGTCCGCTAACAGAGGATTGGCATGTAAAAGGAAACGTCTCTGGGTAATACCATTGGTCTTATTATTAAATTTCTCCGGATACATCTCGTAGAAATCACGAAGTTCCTGCTTCTTTAAAATCTCTGTATGAAGACGGGCTACACCATTCACAGAGCAGCCGGCAACAATGGCAAGATGTGCCATCTTGACCTGGCCATCATAAATAATAGCCATCTTCTTAATCTTATCCTGATTGCCAGGATATTTTGCCTTAATCTCTTCTACAAAACGACGATTAATCTCTTCTACAATCTGATATACACGAGGAAGCAAGCGGGAGAATAATTCAATCGGCCACTTCTCCAAAGCTTCGGCCATAATGGTATGATTGGTATAGGCAGTTGCCTTCGTGGTTACCTCCCATGCCTCATCCCAGGTAAGACCTTCCTCATCCATAAGAATTCGCATCAATTCTGCTACGGTTACCGTTGGATGGGTATCATTCAACTGGAAGATTACCTTCTCATATAATTTACGAACATCCCCGTGCTTTTCTTTATATTTGCTAATAGCACGCTGTACGGAGGCAGAAATAAAGAAATACTGCTGCTTTAAACGAAGTTCCTTACCTGCATAATGATTATCGTTAGGATACAGAACCTCTACAATGGTCTTGGCAAGATTCTCTTCTTCCACTGCCTTGTGATAATCACCCTTATCAAAGGAATCCAGATTAAAATGCTGAACCGGCTCCGCATCCCAGATTCGAAGGGTATTCACCACATTGTTACCATAACCAAGAACCGGCATATCATATGGGATTGCCAGGACGGAACGATAATCCTCATGGGAGAACTGGGTTCTGCCTTCTTTATCCACATAAGAACGTACATATCCACCAAACTTTACTTCTACGGCATATTCCGGACGCTTCATTTCAAATGGGTTACCATTCACTAACCAGTTATCCGGAACCTCCACCTGATATCCATCACGGATCTCCTGCTTAAACATGCCATATTTATAACGGATGCCACAGCCATAGGCTGGATATCCAAGTGTGGATAAGGAATCTAGGAAACATGCGGCAAGACGTCCAAGGCCACCATTACCAAGGGCTGCATCCGGCTCCTGATCTTCCACTACATTCAGATCTATACCAAGTTCCTCCAAAGCTTCAGCCACTTCCTTATAACAGGTGAGGTTGATAATATTATTACCCAGTGCACGACCCATTAAAAATTCCATGGACATATAATATACAGTCTTCACGTCTTCCTGCTCATAAACCTTCTGTGTTGCAATCCAACGGTCCATGATCATATCCTTAATGGCATAGGATACTGCCTGGAAAATCTGCTGCTTATCTGCTTCTTTTAAATTCTTACGAAAGAGCATCTTTACATTGTCTGAAACTTCCTTCTTAAAAGTTTCCTTGTCAAAATCCAGTGCCTTCGTCATTGCTGTCATCTTACCCATCGTAGTTCCCTCCTTCGACATGTATACCACCCTTATTTCTCGTATACGAAACTAGTCTTATTTTACACGATTTTGCCCCATAAGTCCATTGTTTTGCGATTTTTTTAACAAAGAATGCACAAAAAAACGCAGCCTTTTGGTGGGATATTTCCCACCAAAAAGCTACGCTTCCTCATTTTATTTCATTATGCATTCTTGCATACGGAAATGGTTACATTCTCACCATTAATATCCCATTCCTTGGTAAATGCTTCTGCTGCTGGAGCTTTTCCATATACCACCTTGGTTGCAAGAACAACCTTCGAAAGGGTTTCTTCCTTCTTCTGGATCATGGAAAGAGCCTTATCGCTACCACTTACGGTAACAACGATGGTATCCTGTACCTCAAATCCAGCTTCCTTACGCATGGTCTGTACCTTAGAAATAACTTCACGGGCAAAACCTTCTTCTAATAATTCTTCGGTCAGATTGGTATCTAAGACAACGGTTACCTTACCGTTACTATCGGATACATATCCTTCCACCTGGGCGATTTCAATGAGAAGATCTTCCTTGGCAATCTCTGCTGCACCGGTGGATAAGGTCAAGGTAACAAATCCCTTCTCGTTAATCTCATCCATGGCTGCATTTCCATCGATGGAGGACAGAGCATTACGGATTTCTCCAATCTGCTTACCAAACTTTGGTCCCAAGGTCTTTAACTGTGGCTTAAAGCTATACGAACTAAAGTCACGAATATCATCCTTGAATTCCACATTCTTTACATTTAACTCATCACGAATGATGGCAACAAAGAACTCATCTAAAGACTTCTCTGCCTTAATATACATATTGGCAAGTGGCTGACGATTCTTAATATTCGCAGACTCACGACATGCACGACCAATCACAACGGTGGCTAAGAGTTCTTCCATATTCTTCTCTAAGTCCGTATCGATATATGCTGCATTTGCTTCAGGATACATGCACAGATGAATACTCTCCGGTGCACTAGCATCCACCTTACGAACCAGGTTCTGATATACATCTTCTGTGATGAAAGGAACCATTGGTGCTGCAAGCTTAATCAAAGTAACTAAGGAAGTATACAGAGTCATATAAGCATTGATCTTATCCTGCTCCATTCCCTTGGCCCAGAAACGCTCACGGCTACGGCGTACATACCAGTTGGATAATTCATCCACATAGGATTCTAAGGCACGAGCAGCTTCTGTAATCTTATACTGATCAAGATCCCCATCCACTTCCTGAATTAAGGAATTTAAGCGGCTAAGAGCCCACTTATCCATAACGGATAATTTATCATATTCCAAGGTGTACTTGGATGGATTGAAATCATCAATATTGGCATATAATACGTAGAAGGCATAGGTATTCCAGATCTTACTCATGAAATTACGCTGTCCTTCCGTTACCCACTCATCCTTGAAACGATTTGGAATCCATGGTGCGGAATTCTCATAGAAATACCAGCGGATTGCATCGGCGCCATGCTTATTTAATGCGTCAAATGGGTCCACCGCATTTCCCTTACTCTTACTCATCTTCTGTCCATCCGCATCCTGTACATGGCCAAGAACGATTACATTCTTATAAGGAGCCTTGTTAAAGAGCAGGGTACTGATTGCAAGTAAGGAATAGAACCAACCACGAGTCTGATCCACTGCTTCGGAAATAAAGTCTGCAGGGAAGAGTTTCTCGAACTGATCCTGATTCTCGAATGGATAATGTAACTGAGCAAATGGCATGGAACCACTATCAAACCAGCAGTCAATTACTTCCGGCACACGCTTCATCTGCTTGCCACAATGTGGGCACTTAATGGTTACGGCATCAATGTATGGACGATGAAGTTCAATATCATCCGGACAATTATCGGACATTTCCTTTAATTCCTGAATGGAACCAATGGCATGCTGATGTCCGCACTCACATTCCCATACATTTAATGGGGTTCCCCAATAACGGTTACGGCTGATACCCCAATCCTGAACATTCTCCAACCATGCACCAAAACGTCCCGTTCCGATGCTTTCTGGAATCCAGTTGATGGTCTTATTATTGGCAACTAAATCGTCCTTTACGGCGGTCATCTTAATGAACCAGGACTCTCTTGCATAATAGATTAATGGGGTGTCACATCTCCAGCAATGTGGATAGGCATGCTCGAACTTAGGAGCATCAAAGAGTAATCCTCTCTCATCCAAATCCTTTAATACCATTGGATCCGCCTTCTTTACGAAGACTCCGGCAAATGGAGTATCCTCAGTCATCTCACCCTTGGTATCTACCAACTGAAGGAATGGAAGATCATAGATCTTACCCACACGGTAGTCGTCCTCACCGAAAGCAGGAGCATTATGTACTACACCGGTACCATCGGTTAAGGTTACATAGTCATCACATACAACATAGAAGCCCTTCTTACCCTTTAAGGTTTCCTCTGGAACTGGATAGAGGGATTCATATTCCTTATACTCTAATTCCTTACCGGTAAAGGTCTTTACAATCTCATAGGCAGGAACTGCAGGAGAAACTACATTACCGTTCTCATCCTTTTCTTCCTTCTTAGCAAGCTTTCCAAGAACGGTATCCAATAATGCCTCTGCCATATAGTAATTACAGCCATCCGCAGCCTTTACTAAAGCATAGCTCTCCACTGGATTTACACAGAGAGCCACGTTACTTGGAAGGGTCCAAGGAGTGGTGGTCCATGCAAGAATGTAGGTATTGTCCTCTCCCACTACCTTAAACTTGGCAACAGCGGAACGTTCCTTCACATCCTTATATCCCTGTGCAACTTCGTGAGAAGACAGAGGGGTTCCACAACGAGGGCAATAAGGAACAATCTTATGTCCCTTGTAAAGAAGCTTCTTTTCCCAAATCTGCTTTAACGCCCACCATTCGGACTCAATAAAATCATTATCATAGGTTACATATGGATGATCCATATCCGCCCAGAATCCTACGGTACTGGAGAAATCTTCCCACATTCCCTTATATTTCCATACGGATTCCTTACAATGCTTAATAAATGGCTCCAGACCATATTCTTCAATCTGTTCCTTACCATCTAAGCCGAGCATCTTTTCTACTTCCAGCTCCACAGGAAGACCGTGGGTATCCCATCCAGCCTTACGTGGTACCTCGTAACCCTTCATGGTACGGTATCTTGGAATCATATCCTTAATCACACGAGTCAATACATGACCGATATGTGGCTTTCCGTTCGCGGTTGGTGGTCCGTCATAGAACATGTAGATTGGGCTTCCTTCCCTCTCCTTCATACTCTTCTGAAAGATATCCTGATCCTTCCAGAACTTTTCCACTTTCTTTTCACGCTCCACGAAATTCAGTGTGGAGTCAACCTTGTCGTAAACCATAGTAACCTCCTTCATGATTTAAGATCATTAAAATCGTTCTACCCATTCTTACGATCGGATATTTTGGCACAAAAAAAAGACTGACGCTCGTAATGAGCGAAAGTCCTACCATTCGAATTCTTCATTACGACATACCATCATATGCGCCCCAGATCTCGGTGGGTACCGCCAGTATCTACTAAAGGGAGCAATCTAAAACAAAGCACCTCTTTGTTTTCTTACAACCCTCGTTGGGACTGGTACTCGGGAGTGATCTTCGTCTCTTTCTTACTCATATCGGGCTTACACCATCCCCGACTCGCTAGGACTTTCCAAAAGAGCTTACTGTCTCCTTCAACGTATCTTTTTCTAATATAGGGATTTTTAGAGCAAATGTCAACTAATTTGAGGGATTTTTTTCCTTCCCATATCAAAAAAAGAGAGCCAGGTAAAACCTGGCCCCCTCCTGATAGTATTCAGTTTTAACTCAAGAATTAGCCTAAGAGTGAAAGTACACCCTGGTTAGCCTGGTTTGCCTGAGCAAGCATTGACTGACCAGCCTGAGCAAGAATGTTATTCTTGCTGTATTCAACCATCTCTTTAGCCATATCAACGTCACGGATACGAGACTCAGCTGCCTGAGTATTCTCACTTGTAGTATCCAGGTTGTTGATAGTGTGCTCAAGACGATTCTGGATCGCACCTAACTTAGAACGAAGAGTTGATACAGAATTGATAGCTGCCTGAATGGAAGCCATTGCTGCACCAGCCTTAGAGAAGCTAGATACCTTGATACCCTTGATATTAAGTGTAGAAGCATTCATGTTTCCGATGGAAATAGAGATTGCCTGTCCACTTAAAGAACCAACCTGAAGATTCTTTCCAGTGAAGGTACCATCCAACAGGTTCATGGTGTTGAACTGAGTAGTAGAACGGATACGATCTACTTCTGAAGTTAACTGATCCAACTCTGCCTGAATAGCTTCACGGTCGGTAGAAGTATTGGTATCGTTAGCTGCCTGAGTAGCTAACTCATTCATTCTCTGTAAGATAGAATGGGTCTCATTAAGAGCACCTTCTGCTACCTGTACAAGAGAGATACCATCCTGAGCATTAGAAGAAGCCTTATTAAGACCTCTGATCTGAGATCTCATCTTTTCAGAAATTGTAAGACCTGCAGCATCATCGCCTGCTCTGTTGATTCTGTAACCGGAAGATAACTTCTCGGTTGACTTTGCCTGTGCACTCTGTACTCCAGATAACTGTCTGTTAGAGTTCATTGCTGATAAATTGTGCTGTACTACCATAATTTTGTCCTCCTTGAACTTTTATGATCGCATCCTTGCGATTCATATGAAATTGTTATGTGGGTTGCCCCACTGTGTCGTAGATAAATCTTCGTATGACTACGTTGTATTTATCTATCTGTATTATATATCGGAGCCCTGTTGGAAAACTTAACCCCCGATGTATAATTTTTTTAAAATTTTTCTAATATAGAAAAATTATTTCTTCCGATCCATAAATTGTGGATCAGAACTCATCTTAGCCATGTTCTGGTAATAATTACTTACTGCCTTGCTATTGGCCTTGGTTGTCTTAATGGCCTGCTTCACACGGCTAAATTGTTTTTCCATGGCAACCTTGATACGCTGCTCATCTGCTTCAATCGTCGTTGTATGACTAACAATCTGTCGAATCAGATCCTGCATCGTATGGATTGCATCGGAATATTCCGCCTTATTCGTTGTAAGGTCTTCCTTGACTCTATTATATAAGTTTTGAAAGCCATCGTCAAGTCTAGAAAGCTCCTCAATCAGTACTTCTTTGTCATTGAAAACCTGATCTAAATCCGCCATTTCAAAGGATTCTGCACTGGATGTCACCTGCTTTAGGGAGTCGTTACACTTCTCAATCTGAGTAAGAATTGCAACCTTCTTTTTCAGACTTTCCACCAGCATATCCACATAGGTTTTATTGGAATCTGCCATAAGCACCTCCTAGTTGGTTGTACTACCATTATTGGTACGGCGCATAACTTCCTTCCAGGTATCCCTCATGGTACGAAGATGTTCTAAAACTTCTTCCAAGATTGCCTTATCCTTCTGCATATTCGCCTCTACAAGACGGGAATAGATATAGTTATATACCTTATCGAAATCCTCCGCTACTTTGTATTTGTGATTTAAGGTAGCCTGGAATTCCATAATGATATTCTCCACCTTAATAATATTGGTGTGAGCTTTCATCATATCCCCATTTTCAATTGCCATGATTGCGATGTTACAGAACTTGATTGCCCCCTCGTAAAGCATTAAGGTTAACTCTGCCGGAGAGGCGGTCATAATCTTGTTCGTATTATATTGTGCGTATGGATCCTGTAATGCCATCGCTTTTCCTCCATTAGTTCAAGTTTTGCTTTTAGGACTCCTATCCAAGTAATCCTGCAAGCTGACTCTGCTGACTATTTAAAGAAGCAAGGGCAGATTCCATTGCGGAGAACTGCTTATAATATTTGTCTTCATAGTCTGCAATCTTTTCTTCCCAATCAGAAATCTGAGTCGTGTAATTACTGTACTGGGTCTTCATCTGCTTATCATTATATACGGTATATGCGCTGCTTAAAGAGGTGGATGCCATCTTATTGCTTAACATATTATATACCTTAGTGGATAAACTACTAATCAATCCTACCACAGCATCCGGGTCGGAAGCAATCATTGCACGAAGTTTATCTTCATTCGCAGAAGAAGTTTCATCATCCTCATCCCCATCAATATGATAGAGACCACGTTCTTCCTGATCTGCTGAAAAATATCCGCTGGTCTTAATTCCTAAAGTTGCTAAGGAAATCGTTGTTCCATTATGGGAATAAGTTCCTGCCATTAAGGACTTCATGGAAGAAGAAAGAGTACCAAGGGTATTATCTCTTCGAAGAAGAGCATCCTTCACTTTGGTTTCCCATTTCTCAATCTGGGTATCCGTCATACTTTCCTTCTCTTCATCACTTAATGGTTCGTAACCCTTCGCAGAGCTTGCATAATATGCGGTATCCATGGACTTCATCAAGGTATTATATTCTGTGAAGAAATTCTTCACCATATCATAAATACCTTCTGTGTCCGTATCCGTTGTAATCGTTACGGCCTCATCCCCTGTTAAGCCAGTGGCCTGAATGGTCAGTCCATTGATTTCAAAGGAATTGGTATTATTGGTAAATTTCGCATTATTTAAGTAAATTACTGCATCCTCACCCACAATACGGGTTGGGCCATCCTCACTGGTGTCTGCCGTAGTTGCTAATGCCTCGGCTGCAGCCGCTCTTTGATTGGTATATCTTTCCACATAGCTATCATATAATTCCTGATTCTTCGTAGTAAGATACTCTGCTAAGGCATCGGAATCATTCAATAAGTTATTGATTTCTTCCACTCTGGCATTCTTTGTTGCAATCTCTTCCTGAGCCTGTGTCACTGCAGATGCTGCAGTATCAGAAAGACTAGAAATACTTGCAGGAGTTGCTGTATCTGAAGAAAGCGCAGTCTGTACTTCCTTGGCTGCCTTCAACTGATTCTCTAAAGAAGTAGCATCTTCCCCTTCTCCTAAAGCATCGATCTGTGCCTGCAGATCATCAATCACGGTCTGCATTGCAGCATTACGAGCCTCTGCGGTTTCATAACCTGCTGCCCAGGTTGCCGTATCTCCAGAGCCTTGAATTGCTGTAGAAAGATAGTCCACCTTCGCCTGCTTATAGGTAAGGGAATCATTTAAGGTACCCAGTTCCGTAGTTAACGTATTTAACTCGGTCTGTAATTCTTCCGTAATACTCTCCGTGGTATAGGCACTACCCTCATAGTCCGCCTGTGCCATAGTTGCGATCTTTTCATCCGTCCAAGAAGCGGCTTCGGTATACGCAGCCTTCTCCGTTGTGGTTGGCGCATATAAGCCAAGTGCGGATAAAGCTTTCACACCACTCGCAGAATTGGCTTGTAAATCAAAATCATATTCTGCACCGGAATTCGTAGCACTTACAAAGAATCGCTGATTCTTAGCATCAAAACTAGCATTCACGCCTGCATCCTTTAATGCACTCACAAAAGAGGACACCGTCATATCACTACTAAGATTAATGGTCTTGGTCTCATCCCCCACAGAAATATCGATGCTTCCAAGATCCGTCAAAGCGGACATTCCTGCAAAATCACCTAAGGTGGAACTGCTGGTAAGCTTCGCACCATCTTTACCACTAACCTTGCCTCCGGTTAAATAGCCGGATGTGGCAAGCTTGGATACCTTCAAGGTCTGTGTGCCATTCACTGCACTATTGGATGCAGTTACTTTCGCAACTCCAGAATTAGAGATGGAAGAATTCTTCTGCGCATAGGACTTGGAAAAACGCATCGTAGAAAGGGACTTGCTATAGAAACTATAGATTTTACTATTCATGTCCTTCCAAGCGTCCTGAGTCCATTCAAGCTTCGTCTGAGCTTTCTCAATGTTGGTCTTCTTGGTAGAATATGCAGATACTAATTCCTGTACGATGGAGTCGGTGTCAAGACCGGAGGCTAAACCGGATAATCGAATTGCCATGGCGCACCTCCTTATCTCTTCTCATCCACTAAAATACCTGCCATCTCCCATGCCTTCTGAATCAGATCCAAGGTCTTCTCTGCAGGGACTTCACGAATCACTTCATCCGTCTCTTTATCCTTGATCTTAATCATCACTCGGTTGGTACCTTCATGAATACCAAATTCAGCAATTGTATTATTGCTTAACTTCTTGTTCATGTCCTTGAGAGCCTGACGGATACTGGCATCACTAGGTTGCTTCTCCTGCTCTCCAGTTGAGGCATTGTTTTCTTTGCCAGTGTCATCTACTTTCTTGATCTCCACTGGTTCTGAAACTGCCATGCTGGACTTCTCAACTGCATCTGCATCAACGCTTACTGCCTCCTTGACCGGCGCTGCTGCTGGCGTTGACATAGCGGTATAAGTTGCCGCTGCACTAATACTATTAACATTTTCAACTGCCATAATAATACACCTCCATGTGTGGAATCTTTCTTATCAATAATATCGGATGATTGGAAAGATTCAATAATATTGTTGCTTAATAAAAATTGTACTTTTCAAAAACATTTGCAGAGGAATGTTTTTTCGTACAATGATATTCAATCTTAGAACAGATCCTTTAATGCATCCGGATTGACTGCGGAACTTGCAGCTTCCTGATTGGCTTCCTGAATCTGTACATATACTTCCTGGCGATAGATTGGCACGGACTTTGGTGCGGTAATACCAAGCTTTACCTGCTCGCCCTTCACTTCAATGACGGTAATTACAATATCGTTATTAATGACGATGGCTTCGTCCTTCTTACGGGATAACGCTAACATATTACTCACCACCCTTTCTGGCTTTAATAATATCGTATACTGGGTGCTTTACCTTATATTCTTCATTTTCACAGATAATCTGAATACCCTTTAAGGTAGAAGAATTGATGACAATTGGTGCCTTATAATTGGCTGTCATCTGGGTAATATCACTAGGAACAGTTAAGGTTACTAAAAGGAGGAGATCCTCTTCCTTAAAGCCACCTAAGGACTTTAATAATTCATCTTCAACCACTGGATTATATTCACCGGTTAAAAATAATGGATCTACTACAGGAAGAGCCAAATCCTTCTTGGTGGTGCACTGCAGCCACATAATAGAACGTTCCTCACCCTTCTCTGTATCAAAGAGGATCGTATAGTCCTTATAATCCTCAAAACCAACAAGACCAGTCTCAAAATGGATGATCTTATCATCTGCAACTTCAATATTTCCGAAAAACTTGGATTCAATCAACATAGTACGCCCTCCTGATTGTATTAAATTAGATACAATACCAATTTAAGTATAGTATACCCCATAAGAAAAATCAAGAGCGCCAGTTCATCCTGACGCTCCTTGGAAAAACTTTTTTTGCCAAATGATTCATAACCTTAGATAAAGTCCAATAATGTCTGACGAACCACCTTACTAGCTGCCGTAAGCGAGGAATTATATACCAGTTCCGCAGAGGAGTAATCGATCACAATCTCTTCCAAATCAATATCCTCATTGTTGGACTTTAATTCGGTAAAGTTGGTCTTCTGCTCCTTCAGACGGGTTTCGGTAAGCTCCAGACGCTTCATTCGATTACCGATATCTGCAATACCGATATCGATAGCCTCCTGATGATTCTGCATCTTGGTAATTCCTGCTTCAAATGTTTTCTGAAGCGTGTCATTATAATAAGCCAGTTCCTTCTCAGCTGCTGCAATTAAAGCATCCAAGTTGGCCTGGGAGGTATCATCAGAATAATTCGGATTATCCTTTAATTCTTTCAAGGAAGTCAATCGTTCCTCGGAAGCAATGGAGCGATCCACCGCTTCAAAAATATCATCAATATCCCTGCCAATATCCGTGGTAAGCACATCCTTCGCCTCACTGTTTACCTTTAATTTCTGATTAAAGTTCACAATATAGGAAATATCCTGGCCTTCCTCCGTATTGGTATAGGTTAACTGCGTACCATCCGCCTTGGTCTGAACACAGTTAAAATAATGCTCCGGCTTCACATCCCCCTGAACAAAGGTATCCTTGTCATAGGTGATGCTGATCTTATTGCCCTCGGTAGCAAGAGAATTCATCACATCCTCATACACCGCCTGTCCGAATAACAATTCCCCCGTATTGGCATTCAATAATACTTCATTGTCTCCCGGAACCTGACTGGAACTGGTCTGGAAGGCATAGGAGATTGGATTCCCGTTACCATCATAGATTTCGAAATTATCCTGGGAAATATCCGTATAAGCTAAGCGAAGACGATGTACCTGATTGGACACCACGTCATTGCTCACGTCCTGAATTCCCCCGGTGGTAAGAGTCTGTACAAATGTATCGCCCTCGGTCTGTACTCTGGAAATCATCTGATCTAACGCATTCGTTCCCTCAGTTACATCCTTAAAATCGAAGGCATTGGCATCAAACTCCTGGGTAATGGTATAATCCCCATCCGCAAGATCCTCTTCCGTCTGGAAGGTAAGGGAGTCATTGGTACGGAAGCCGGTGAATACATAACGGCCCGCATAATCCACATCACCCTGACTATAAATTGCTTCTCGCAACTCCTCAATACTATCTCGGATGATCTTTCGTTCACTTAATGCCAAGGTATCCGTAGAACCCTGTACACAATACTGATAAACATCGGAAAGGATGCTATCCACTTCCGTTAATGCACCTTCCGTTACATCAAGCCACGAAGAAGCATCGGGAATATTCTTGTCCAGATACTGAGAAACCTCATCCAGACTGGTGCGAAGTCTCAAGGCACGAATCGCAACAATGGGATCCTCAGAAGGACGACTGATCTTTTTCTGTGTGGACAGCTGAGTGTCCAAAGTACTCATCTGTTTCTTATTCACTGCAATATTATTCAATGAATTATTCTGAATCATCTGATTGGTAATTCTCATAGGGATCTCCTTTACTTACTCCATTCAAAGCCTACATCCTTGCCCCATGTCGTACATCCTTGTACTGCCAGAACGGGTTATACACCGGTCTGGTTAATTAATTTATCGTACACTTCCGTCATAACACTTAGTATTTTCGAACATAAATTATATGCCTGTTGATATTCCATCAGGTCCATACCTTCTTCATCCCCATCCACACCCATTACGGAGAGGCGCTGATTCTGAATACTATTACTGATATTAGCAAAATTCTGTGCAAATGTAGTGGATTTATTGGAATCGATCGCAACACTGGTCACGATACTTTCCAGATAGTAAGAACCGGTACCACCATTAAAGACACGGGCACTCTGCAGGGCCAGAAGATCCGTGACTAAGTTGTACTTGGACTCACCATCCGTCCAGGAACCTTCCTCTCCGTACTGGGTTGCAAGTCGGGTCACATCCTCGATTAATACATCATTCACTGTAATACTGCTAGCAGACATTGGCGCGTCCGCATATTGGATCGTAAACATTGGTACTCCAGGAGTTCCATCCGTGGTCATACCCTTTTCAAATACTTCATTCACAGCCGATGTAAAGATATTAACAAATTCATTCAACATACTCTGATAGTATGGAATTCCCTTATAATCCGTATTTGGCACATCCACCGGTTCATGCTCGATCACCAGATTTCTCATGATATTGCCATCTTCATCATACTGGATATCACCATTCTCGTCCGTAACCACTTCATTCAGTTCCAAAGCGTTATTACAGCCGTCACGCACATCCAACAGAGCCTTTAAGCTGCCACGAAGCGTGGTGCTGTATTCATTGAAGGTGGTACCATTGGACCAGGTCAGCTCATACATACCATCCGCATCGGAGGCATTACGAAACTCCGTCTTTGCTTCCGTTAAGAGATTGTAATAGGTATAATTCGCAACCAAATCCTGACCATTGGCGGTTACTGTATAATACGTAACACCATTTCCTAAGAACTGCTCACTGGTTTCGATATTAATAATATTGGATAATTTATCCACTAAGACATTTCTCTGATCGCGAAGGTCATTGGCATTGCCCCCGTGAACTTCCAACATGTTGATCTGCTTATTTAATTCGGAAATATTCTGTGCTAAGGTATTCACCTGATCGCACTGGTTCTTAATCTCTTCATTCACATCAATCTGAACATTCTTCAGATTGGTACTTAAATTATTAAAATAATCCGCAAGACTCTTGGCATTGTTAATTACATTATTGCGCACCGTATCATCGGAAGGATTCTTTTGCAGTTCTGACAGGGAGGAGAAGAAATTATTCCACTCCGTAGTCATACCTTCCAGGGTATACTCATCCAAATAATCCTCAATCTGTGTCATATAGGTCTCTAAGGTGTCATACTGACCTAAACGGGACTGATTATTCCGGTACTTAATATCGTAATATTCATCTCGCACCTGCTTGATGGAATTAACCACAACACCGGTACCTAAACATCCATAGGAGCTGTAGGTACGAATGGCGCGGTCTGCAGAAGAATTGGTTTCCTGACGGGAATAACCTTCCGTCTTCGTATTGGACACATTATGGGCCGTGGTATTAATGGATGCTTGAAATGCCTGCAGGCCAGTATAAGCTGTATTTAATCCTAAAAATGTTGATGGCATATCAAAACCTCTCTTTCTAAGCAAATGTTACCAAAACTCTATCTTCTTCAGCCCCCATAGGTGAAAGATCAACCGCCCAAGGCGGTAACCACATGTTCCATCATCTCGCTTACCACATTGATATAACGGGATGCTGCATTATATGCATTCTGGAACTTGATCATATTGGTTAATTCTTCATCCGAAGCAACACCGATGGATTCCTGACGCTTGTTATCCAACTCAGAAGCCATGGCCTGCTGATATTCCGTCATATTGTTAAGCTGCTGACCAGTATTAGCAATATCGGAAATTAAACTGTTATAGAAGGAACGGAAATCCTCTTTAGCATATTTATCGGGATTTAGGGCTGCAAAGTTAACATCCCATACATCCAAAAGTTCTTCCGCCTTGGCAAAATTCTCACTTCCATCCAAACCAGAAAGTGGAATCGTCTCATAATTTTGAAGGATGGTATTATTCACTTCAATATTTCCTAAAGTATATTTCGAATCCATCCCCTTAACGGATAAGTCATTTCTTACATAAACCGTCTGGGTCTGCCCATTCCCATCCACATAGGTTCCGGTAAGATAACGGTCGGTATTCGCACGGGAAAATAATTCCACACCCACGGACTGATCTAAATCCATACCATAGGCGGTAGCATCCATATCTAAGATCTTTGCAGTTTCGCCTGCGGCTAAGATGACATTGCCATCCGCATCCACAATATCCTCCGTAGCGGTGTAGGAAGTTTCAGGACAAAGCACATCATTTAAGGCAGTTACCATACCATTAATTAATTTATCAAATCCTGCCATGGTGGCAAGAACCACAGAATTATCAATATTCTTGTTATAGAAGCTGGAGTCCTTTACATATTTGGCATAATCCGCATCATAACTGGTCCGATCAAAAGTTCCTGCATCATCATAATAATCCGCAGTATTTGGTTCCACAGGAACATTCTCGTAATTCACCTTCATGCTACCACGAGCAAGTAACAGACCCTTTAATTCACCAATATCATTATTATTCAGAGAATTAAATTCTTCATTTAATGCAAATACCGCTCTGCCTTCTAAGTTTGGCCAGGTTGGCTGATATAATCCGGTGGAAGCACCGTTGGCATCCAAAATTTCTTTATTCACCATGGGGAAGAAGGAACTACCGTCGATAAATGGAGCACCTTCAATATGGATGACCAATTGATGGTCCACATCTTCATAATAATCTAATTTCACCAAGGCAGACAGTTCATCCAGCGCACGATCACGCTCATCCCGCTTATCATTGGCAGACTCTCCGGTGTTTTCAATATAATTGATCTCCTTATTTAAATCATAGATGGTTTTTCCAAGTTCGTTGATCCGATTCACCATATCATCAATCTTGGTATTTAACATATTCTGATAATCCACCAAACCATCATAAATCGCAGTGGCACGATCTAAGAAACTAACGGAACTTTGTACCAGGGCAGAACGGGTAACCGTACTACCTGGGTTTTTAGCCACTTCATTCAACGCTTCCCACAGATCATTAATGGAATCTTCAAAAGCCACGCCATCCATTTCACCAAAGAGACTTTCAATCTCTTCCACCGCAGAATACTGGGATTCATAGAAGGCAGCGCGACCATTCTCCTGACGGTAGCTTCGATCCAGGAATTCATCACGAACACGACGGATATCCTGAATCCCCACACCCACACCATACTGCTGTGGATTAAAGCCCTTGGTAGCAACTTTAAAATACTGGCTATCCATATAGGTTACCTGCTGTCTGGTATATCCATCCGTACCAATATTGGACAAATTGTGTGCAGTGACATCAAGCGATGTCTGTGCGGCATGCATGCCTGATACACCGATATAAAGACCGGCCATTCCTCCTGCCATAGTCCATTCTCCCTTCTGTTAATCCAAGAAATCAGTAAAAAAAAGATGCAAAGTAGTAATTACTGCTTTGCATCAAAAGAGCCATTCATACTGCTGCCCACAGCACTTCCGCTGGCAGCACTGCGATCATAATTATTCGTTTCTGGAGCCATCCGAAGACCTTTCACCAGATTCATCTCAAACTCGATCATTTCAAGGGCTTCCTGAATCAGCGCCTTATTGTTCTCATTCACGGTTACCATCTGGTTAAGCGTTCTGCGAAGACGATTATGAACCTCGGATAATTGTGCCTGCTCCTTCGGCTGACGATGAAGCAGTTCGATCAAGGTCTTTACGGTAAGATCTGCTGGGCGTTCAATCTTTAACACCTTACAGATTTCTCGGACAATCCCCTCTCGTTTCTTCTCAAGGACATTAATCCGATCCACAATCACCTGCTCTTCTTCCATAATCTTCTGCAGGGCAATAATATCATTTTTTATGATGATTGAGGTCTTCTGTTGGGACAAGTCAATCAAAGTTGTGTACTCTGAATTTTCCTGATCCAGAACCTCAGCCAATTCATCAATTATACTTGCCACGAATACAATCTCCTATAATTATAATTCGAACTCAGATGCAATATTGTCCACAAGCTTTGAAGCAATATCTGCAGCGCTCACCTGATACGTTCCAGCACTGAGTCTTGCCTTAATATCCGCAACCTTATCTGCTCTTACATCACTTGTTGCTGCTACTGCAGCCTTCGCAATCTGTAATTCCTTACCAAAGGATGATAATTCCACCTGATCCGTAGAATATGCAGCAGATGCAGTCTGTGTCTTATATGCGTTGTTCGCTTTATACACCTGATTAATTGCACCAATACCATCAATACGCATATCACATACCTCCTTATTCGTCCCAATTAAGAATCAAATTATCTTAATTTCTTACTTACAATATCGGACGAAGGAGAAAAAACTTTACGCTTCATTTGAAAAAAATAAGTATTTATTTTAGTACAATCCTGATTCCTATTTATCCAGGAATCTCATTCGTGAAGAGCTCTTCTTAGGCGCCTGTGGCATATCATTCACCGCACGATAGAGGGAATCCATCTGATTTCCCAAAGCATCCGCACATTCCTTGCAGAAACGTCCGGACTTAATGGTTTTACCACATTTCTCACAGGCAATACCAATTGGAGAATCATCGGAAAAAAACAGACGATCTTCACGGATCCACTTCTCCACCTGCTTGGATGTTACATCATTATTCATACAAATGTCTTCGATGGTACAACGAGGATTCTCATCCACATATTTACGAACTTCCTGAAATTTATCCTCCAGTGCGTCAATACATGCTGGACAGAGATTCCGATTCAGACCACCGACATAATTAAATAATCGTCCACACTGCTTACAATTACGTACTTCCATAGCTAAAACCTCCCTCGCAGACATACTCTAATACCCATTACCAATACAGATACTGGCACAGTATATCTTTTCTACTCCCACCGCCTTTAATGCCCTTGCACAGGCATCCATGGTGGCTCCCGTAGTATAGATATCATCCATCACGAGTACTCTCTTATATTTTACCTTATTTGCACTGCATTGGAAAGCGTTTTCAAGATTTTTTGCCCGTTCCTCATCATTTAAGTCCTTCATGGGTTTGGTGGGGCGAACGCGACAAAGAAGTGTGGAATCCACAGGAATTTGAGAAATTTGTGAGAGGGCTTGGCAGATGAGTTCTGCCTGATTGTAGCCCCTGGTAAAAAATTTGAGAGGATACAGAGGAACGGGAAGCAAAACTTCCACGCCCCAGTCCGAGAGTCGATATCCATAGCGGGTATACAACGCCTCGGCAAAAAACTGCGCATAATGACGCTCATCTTCATATTTAAAACGATACATGGCATGTTGAATGGCTTCATCATAGCCAAACACGCCGATTCCCTGGGTAAATACATGGGGGATTTTTTGACAATCCGCACAGTATTCATGTTCTTTTTGATACAATTGTTTTCCGCAGATCATGCAACGAGGACTGACAATATAGCTTAATTTCTCGTTACAGGGGCGGCAAACCCATTCCTTACTGCCCACAGGGTGTTCTGGAAGCACCCGTTCACATACAGGACAGCAGCGAGGATAAAGAAGCGATGTTAGTTTCATATCCCCCTCCTTCCATCTTTTCTACTCCTTCGACCTTTTCTACGGCCTTACTTAGACTGCTCCAACTTATATCACCCGAGAGGAAGTCCTCGATGTACCTCCACAATCCGCTCTCCTAAGGTGGAATAACGTCTTGCTTCATCGCAATTGGCAATCATTCCCTGGAATACGGACTCCAGTCCCACTAAACATACGCATTGTTTCGCACGGGTCACAGCCGTATATAATAAATTCTTCGTCATTAACATGCGTGGTCCGCCAAGCATTGGGATTACCACGGCCGGATATTCGCTACCCTGGGATTTATGAATCGTAATAGCATAGGCTAATTCTAATTCCTCCAACTGCTTGTAGGAATAACGCACCTGCTTTCCTTCTTCATATTCCACCGTCACTTCTTCGGCATAATCGGATACTTTCCGAATGGTACCAATATCCCCATTAAACACACCGGTTCCCGAGTCCTTACATACTCCATGGCGGGAAAATACTTCCCACTCTAACTGGTAGTTATTGCGGATCTGCATCACCTTATCCCCTTCGCGAAAGATTACTCCTCCTCCTAGATTTTTTTCATTCTTAGAAGGTGCCGGAGGATTTAAATATTGCTGCAAAACCGTGTTGAGATTCTCCACTCCCACGGGGCCTTTTCGCATGGGAGTGATCACCTGAATATCCATCACATCCGCATGCACATAGGCAGGAAGCTTATCCTTTAACAGAGGGATCATGGCATTCATAATGGTATTGGCATTCTCCCGATGAATAAAGAGAAAATCCTTACTGTTTTTATTAAGTTCCACATGCTCTCCACGATTAATGGTATGAGCATTCATAATGATTTCACTTTCCGAAGCCTGACGGAAAATCTTCGTAAGACGTACCACGGAGAAGGTTTCTGAGGCAATAATATCCTTTAATACATTGCCCGGACCCACACTTGGAAGCTGATTCTCATCCCCCACTAAGATGAGACGACATCCTACCGGAATCGCCTTTAAGAGGGAATTCATAATCATTAAATCCACCATGGACATCTCATCAATGATCACCACATCACATTCTAAGGGATTGTCCTCATTTCGTTCAAAGGCTACGTTTACGTTAGTATTAGTATTTCCATTGCCTTCCGGGACACCTGAAAGTTCCAACAGACGATGAATCGTCTGAGCCTCATACCCGGTAGTTTCCTTCATTCGCTTGGCAGCACGTCCCGTAGGAGCGGCCAGACGAATCTCCATGCCCTCCATCTCAAAATATCGAATAATGGCATTGATGGTGGTGGTTTTACCCGTACCAGGACCACCGGTTAATACGAAGAGTCCATGCTCCGCAGCCTCTTTTACAGCTAATAGCTGCATCTCTTCAAGTTCCATCTTCCGTTCTTTTTCAATCTGGCGGATTACCCTGGAAACCTCTCCCTCATCCACCTCATAGGTAATATCCAATTCGTCCAGGCGACTTGCCACCCGCTGCTCCATATGATAGTACATGGTGGCATAGACAATCTGCTGCCCCACATAGTCCTTGATCACCACTTTGTGATCGATGGAAAGGTCCATTAAAATCTCTTCCAGGGATAGATCCCCAAGACCCAATAATTCCCTGGTATATTGGAAAAGTTCCTCTTTCGGCAGGAATACATGTCCAGCTTGGGTTGCCTGTCCAAGAATGTACATCATGCCACTTCGGATTCGAAAGTCCGAGTCCGCAAGGATACCCGCTTTCGCAGCAATCTGATCTGCAATTTTAAAACCGATGCCGGATACATCTTCGGCTAAACGATAGGGATTTTCTTCGATAATTCGATAGATATTTGGTCCATACTGACCATAGATTTTTAATGCCATGTTGGGGCTGATTCCAAGGTCCTGCAGATAGATCATCACGCGACGCAGATCCCTTTTTTCCACCATCTGATTGGCAATTTCATAAGCCTTCTTCTCGCTAATACCCTTCACCCGGGCAAGGAGCTCTGGCTCTTCTTCAATTACGCGAAAGGTGTCGGCACCAAATTGCTTGACAATACGCCTCGCTAATGCCTCACCCACACCTTTGATCGCGCCGGAACCTAAGTATCGTTCCATGGATATTTCATCCGCAGGAGCGGTGGCTGTGCATTCTGCTACTTTAATCTGTTCTCCATATTCCGGATGAATCACAACTGTACCGGATAAGGACACATACTCCCCTTCCGAGAGCATGGGTACAATACCGGTACAGGTATAATGCTTACCACCAGAAACAATCTCAAATACTGCATATCCATTGTCTTCATTGTGATAAATGATATCGTCTACGAAGCCTTCTAAGCTTACGTTTCCTTCTCGATTCTCCATATGTGATCTAATTATCCTTCAACATTTCTCTTCATTTGCTCATATAACATCTGGGCCAAACCAATTCCCGTGCCGCCATTACTATCCGTAGCGGTGGCTGCATATTCCGAGATCAACTGTTCCTGCACATATTCCATCTGGGTCTTGGAAGTTGTTTCCTCATATTCGTGCTCTGGAACCATCTTCTGCATGCCCTTAAAAATTTGCTCCAGGAAATAGGCTTCGAAGGTTTTACAAGCCTCTAAAAGTTCCTCATCCGTAGCAGTGGTTAAGTCAGAAGACAGGGTGGTATCGATTTTGGAAGTGGACTGATTCTTCTGAATCATCTCCGTATAATAGTTGGTTAAGCCACCAAGTGAGGTGATATCTGACATAATTCCTCCATTCCGATGCTATGTGGCCTTATGACTTTAAGTTGTTGGCCGTCTGCATCATTTCATCCGACGTGGTAATTGCCTTGGAATTTAATTCGTAAGCACGCTGTGCCACAATTAAACTTACCATCTCATCCGCCACCTGCACACTGGACATCTCTAAATATCCGGTCTTTAAGGTACTCTTGGATAAATTTGGATTTTCTGCTTCCTGTAGAGCCACACCGCTGGCAGCACTTTCCTCATAGAGGGTATCCGCAAGCTTGGTTAAGCCGGATGGATTGGTGAACTGATAAATCCCCAACTGAATTCCCGTATCGGTGGAAACACCTGCGGCATTCTCCATCACCACTCTACCATTTAAGTCAATGGAAACACCGGAAATATTGGTATCCTCATCGAAAATAATAGGATTACCTTCCGTATCCATCACTGCAAGACCCTGGGCATTACTTAACTGGAAATCGCCATCCGAATTGATGGCTAACATAAAATCACCATTTCTGGTATATACTGGATTGCCGTCCAGATTACGTAACTGGAAGAAACCATCGCCCTGAATCGCGATATCGAACTGTTCTCCCGTATCCTGAAATGCTCCCTGCTTAAAGTGGGAGGTAATGGTGGAATTTCGCACACCCAGACCTACCGCTGCCCCAATTGGCTTGGTATCTCCATTGCTGGAGGTGGTTTTGGTCTGTAATTCCTGATAGAGAAGTGACTTAAATTCCGCCGTCTCTGACTTATATCCCGTGGTATTCACATTGGCCAAATTATTGGCAATGGTATCCACATTATTCTGCTGGGCAATCATTCCTGATGCAGCAGTCCATAACGATCTTAACATAGGCTATCCCTCCATTAATCCTTCGCCCATCTTCATTCCTTCGTTCCTCTTAGAAGTTGTCCGTCTCCTTAGACACTTCCAAGATTTACCGTACGCTCCAGTATTCCATCCATGGAGGTTTCAACGCGCTGTGCAGCCTCATAGGCTCTCTGTACGGTAATCATATTCACCATCTCTTCTACGGTCTGAACATTGGACTGTTCAATATACCCCTGGTATACATCTCCCGTAGCCTCGATTTCCTTTCCTCCATCCACTAACTGATAGAGGTTCTCGCCGAATTTATCCAGATAATCATAATCTTCAAAATCGGTAATCTTAAGCTTTCCGTAAATCGTATTCTCGTGAAAAATATTTCCTTCCGAGTCAATACTATACTTTAATGTGGTATCCAACTGAATCGGAGAATCGTCCGAACCCAGTACAAAATCACCATCCTTGGTCACTAAATAGCCTTCCTTGGTCAAGGAAAAGGAACCATCCCGAGTATATAAGGTATATTCCTGGCCTTCCTTATTGGAATAAGAGATGGTAAAGAATCCATTCCCACCAATGGCCAGATCATAATCCTCTCCCGTTTCCCGAAAAGAACCCTGACCCCAATTGGTATAGGTTTCTCCAATCTTCACACCAAGACGCATCATTCCGATTCCATGATCCGTATAATTCACGGAACCATCATGAATCTTTAATGCCAACACCTTATCAAAGGACTGGGAGGTTGCTCCTTCTTTTTTGAATCCAATGGTAGCTGCATTGGCTAAGTTATTCGTAACAATATCCATTCGATTCTGCTGATTAATCATTCCGGTATAAGCGGAATATAGTCCTCGAAGCATACTTGACCTCCTTTTCGTAACCTTCCCCTGCAACCTGCAGTGGGACATCATACACCTTGTAGTATGTTTATCGGCAAATGTATGATAAACCTTTAGTTTCTCTTATAGATAATCTGACTTCTTGTGGTCACTCATATACTCCACATACTTACCCGTACCAATAGCAACTGCGGTCATTGGATCATCTGCAACGATGGTATGAATACCGGTCTTGGCTTCGATCAACTCATCCAATCCCTGTAACATACTACCACCACCGGTTAAGATGATACCACGATCGGCGATATCGGAAGCAAGCTCCGGTGGAGTCTTCTCCAATACGCTATGCACTGCTTCCACAATCTGTGCGGTGGTTTCACGAAGTGCTTCTTCCGTCTCTTCGGAAGTTACTGTAACCGTCTTAGGAAGACCGGTTACTAAGTTACGTCCACGCACTTCCATCTTCATCACTTCTGCACGAGGGTATGCGCAACCCACCTTAATCTTAATATCTTCACCCGTACGGGCACCAATTAAAAGATTGTGCTTCTTTCTCATAAAACGCACAATGGCTTCATCAAAATCATCTCCGGCAATCTTAATGGAGGTACTTACTACCGTATCTCCTAAAGAAATTACCGCAATATCACTGGTACCACCGCCGATATCCACGATCATGTTACCACATGGACGATAGATATCAATTCCAATACCGATTGCTGCTGCAATTGGCTCCTCAATAATGGATACTTCGCTGGCACCTGCAGCATATGCTGCATCCTCTACAGCCTTCTTCTCGACTTCTGTCACACCGGATGGTACACAGACACAGACTCTAGGTTTCTTAAAAAGACGATGTCCTACGGCCTTTTTAATAAAGTAGGATAACATCTTCTCCGTAATCGAATAATCTGAAATAACGCCCTGACGAAGAGGACGTGCTGCAACAATATGACCGGGAGTACGTCCGATCATCAGACGAGCCTCCTCACCGATTTCAACAATCTTCTGGGTTTCTCGATTAAATGCAACTACACTTGGCTCTTTCAATACTACGCCTTTACCACGAATATATACAAGAATGCTAGCAGTTCCAAGATCAATTCCAATATCTGCTGTTAACATTATTAACCCCTTTCCTGACACAATAATACGACTATAATTATAACCAAAATATATGGTTTGAAAAGAATAATTTTTTGAAATTTTTGTGACGGGGTCCCTTCCCCCATATCCCCCAAGCACTAAAACTAACTCAATCCCTCAAACCATTCTAATAATTCCCGATTGGCCTCCGGCATAATCTGGTTCACGATTCTGTTCTTCCTCCAGGCAAACCAGTCCTCATGACGATATCTCTTTAATAATTCCAGATTCTCCATAAGATGATAATGGGGATCCTGCTGATACTGCAGGCAGAAACTAATCGCACACACAAAACAATTAATAATCACATAATCAAATGCTTCATGTAATAAATCCAATTCCTTCGGACTCATAATGGCCGCTTCATCCGTATAACAGCTAAATTCACTATATCGATTCCACATATCCTCCATGGCTTCCATGGAAGCTACCATATCCTGAAACTGCTTCTGTCCACTCTTGGAAAAGGTGGAAGACGTAGCATAATGCTTATATACATAGAGCACTTCCTCCACACTGGCCACCTTCGTCGCCCGAAGAAGGGTGGCAATTAAAAAGTCCAAATCCTCATAAATTACCCCTTCTCGAATCTTAATGGGTGGAAGTAAATCCGTTCCCTGTAACAATTCCCGACGAAAGATCTTGGTCACCGCATATCCCACCCCCGTAACCAGATGGGCTCTGCGGTCATCATTCAGATTGCCGCACACATCTTTCGTAAAAGCTAGCACCGTATTGCCGGAACGTTCCTCATAATAGGCGCAGTCCACAATATCCACATCGGGAATACTGGCCGTATATAATTTCTCATACATGGTGCGATCAATCACATCATCGCAGTCCATAAATCCAATATATTCTCCCTTAGCTTCCACAATTCCCACATTTCTTGCGCCACCGGCACCGTGATTTTCTGGAAGATGAATCACTTTCAGTGATGGATATTCTGCTGCCCAGGCATCCAACATAACCCCGGTGGAATCCGTAGAACAGTCATCCACACAGATTACCTCAATATCCCGCAAGGTCTGACCTAAGATACAATTCATGCACTGGTCAATATAGGGGGCACCATTATAAATTGGAATGATCACTGAAACTTTAATCATGTTACTTCCTCTCCATTAATTCTTTGAATGTATCCCGATAATTCAGCTTCGCCACGGAAGAATGACCATTTTGCGCAATTTGTCGCCGTTTCTCATCATGGTTAAGGTAATAATCCACCTTTTCCAAGAGCTCCTCCTTGCTACTAAAAAGCACTAAGTCCTTCCCGTCTTCAAAATACTCCAAAATCTCTTCCTGATAATTGCTGACACAAAATCCGCCGGCACCTAAAATATCCAACACCCGCAACGGAATTCCACTGGTAATACTCCTGGCTGTAAGATTTAAATTCACCTTGGACGTTCGAAAAATCTGTGGCATCTCCTGATAATAGTCCACCGGACCATGAATCGTAAGATGTTCCACCTCTCCCATGCGACGTTTCGCCTTCTCCACATTTCCCGTAAAAAGATGGGAGGAATAGTGTTCCCCCAGGGCGGCAATCAGTTCCACCCGCTCTTTTCCGGTAATATAGTCATTCACCTGCTTTGAAAGCAGATCCTCCTTAGGAATCGTAAGGTCCCCAAGACTCATTCCCACCGCTTCATAATATTTCTGTGCAAATGTAGCATCTAGAATTTCATGTGCTAGGTTGATCCCATATAGCTTCCCCTGCGCATCCGCCATTCCCTGGAAAAATCCACGATAATAGGTAGGAACTTCCGTAAGGCCCAGGGCTTCTTCCATGGTGGGATAAAGATTTCCGACAAAGGACACATCATATAGTTCCTCGCCGAAGGAAATTCCAGCCTTTTTAAGCCCCTCATCGATCCGTTCCACATCCACACACAGGGGATGATGGAATACGGTGGATACCAAAAACTCCTGTAACCGCAAGACTCCCCCCCGGTCAAAGAGATGGATTTCATTATATGCCCCATAGACCGCCGGGTCATAGAGAGTGTAATTGGGCCAGTCATATACCAAGGATACATAGCGAATTTTTGCTTCATTGGCAAGTCTTGAAACTCCCGGAAGGAAATTAAAAGAAAAGATGAGCGCATTCTCCTCTGTTACCGAAGCAATCCAGGAAGTAATCTCCCCATCTTTTTTCCCCGCCAGATAGTCCTTCACGGTGGAAGAAATCACCTGCACCTCATAGCCAAGGGCGATTAAATTGTCATAGGCATCCTGAAAGGAATTCTCCCCCCAGCTTAGATATAAAACCTGCATGCTTCTTCCTTCCTACGATTTAGTTGATACCACCTGCATCCACAGTGCTAAATCTTCCCCTGCAATCTTATCCTGAATATAGTGATTTTTAGCTATGGGAAGGAGCACCATGGTCTCATACATTTCTTTTAACTGTGTAAGTCGAGCCTCTTTCACCCCTTCCGGGAGGAAATTTTGAAAATTCACACAGACTTTTGCGGCAAGAATCAGAAGATTTACCATGGAATATTCCACCGCTTCCTGAATTCCTTCATAATCCTTCGCCTTCGTTAACTGCTCATAGATGGCCACCACAGCATTCGTGGCATTCTCATAATACCGATCCACCTCGTTGATCTTGGAGATGGAACGGGGATTATTCTTATAATTATATAATATTTCCTTCACATTCGCCACGGTTGACACATTTGCAAAGATCCATAGGAGGGTTTCGCAATCCTCTAGGATGCAATGCTCCCGAAATCTAAGTCCCAGGGAGTCTAAAAAGCTCTTTTTAAAGAGCTTGGACCAAAAATAGCCGCCACTTGCAATGAGCTGGGAACGGCGTCTTTGCTGCTCTTTTGGGGGTACCTTTTCGTAATCCCCGGTTAAATCATCGGAGGTATGAACGATGGCCACATCCGTCGCCTCATTGTAATAGCCGCAGTCCACCAGATCATAGTCCCCTTCTTTGGCCTTTTCATATAATTTTTCATACATCTGGGTGGAGACGATGTCATCGCTATCGCAAAATCCAATATATTCTCCACGGGCATAGGATAAACCGATATTTCTTGCGCCTCCGGGGCCGTGATTTTCCTCCAAATTCACCACCAAAATCCGGTCCGAAAACTGCGCTTCCGCATCCAATAAAATGGACAGGGAATCATCCGTGGACGCATCATTCACTAAGATGAGTTCATAGTCGGAAAGGGTCTGATGCACCAGATTTCCCAAGGTCGTAGCTAGGGTTTTGCTGGCATTATAGACGGGAACGATGATCGAAACGTTAGGCATGGTCTTCTCCTTTTTGGGTAATCTCTAAGGTAATCTTTTCGGTAATCATAAAAAAGGGCAGGGATGCGTCCCTGCCCTAAGGATGTTCACATTATGAAGGATTGGCATAGGAAGCAGTTACTTCCTCCACTTTCTGAATAAAGTCCTTCACACCACCGGATAATGCGGCTTCGATGCGAAGATCTTCCTTGGAACGCAGCGCATCCCCCAGTTCGCGAATGACTGCATTCACTTCATCATTATTAAAGTCAACGCCGTCCTCTTTTAAAACATCGCTCGTGCGGTTGATGACTTCAATAATCCAATTCAAACCGTTAATCAATTCTTTCAGATACTGATCCGTATCCAATAATCGTTTTCCGGTTAATTCCGCAGAAATATTAGCAATACCATTTAAGAGTTTTCCACTATATTCATGCGCAACACTTAATGCTTCCACCTGCTGTGCTCTGTAATCGTCCATGATTCCTCTCCTTTACCCCCAAAATCATACGTTTTTATCTCCTAGTGCCAGAGGCACCTAATTTATCCTGTTATCGGTTCCTTGTGCGAAAAACTTAACCCCATTATAGAACTTTTTTTCGTAGAATACTAGAATCATTTCTTTCGGGACTTATGAGACGGCACTGTTTTTCGGGAATTTTCCCTGTTTTTCCCATTCGAATTCCCCTTAGGTTTCCCATCCTTACGTGGGGATTTGTCCCCAG